>JBOHJU010000122.1:0-7904 GCA_050728755.1 Methylocella sp. | reverse complement strand
CCCCATAGCGGCGCAAGCTTGACGGCGAAGCCGCCGGCTCTCCCCAGGCGCCCAAAGGCGATTGCTGTTTGCGACACTCCCGCCATAGGCGGATAATAGAGAAATTTTATTATTTATGGAATTGGAAAAGTATTCACTCGTCAGCTGCCGGTCCTGCGGCCGCCGCGCGCGCTGCTCTCGATTGCTTGCGAACATGTGATTGCCAGATATGATCCAAATCCAATTGTTGCTTACGCCGCAATCGGGACAAGCAATCTATGGACCCGGAACTCGTCGATCGAATTTATGAGAGTTCCTTCGTGCCGGAGCTTTGGCCGGGCGTTCTTCGCGAGGTCGGACGAATTGCGGAGGCCGGAGCGTCACTGTTTATCACTAACGGTGACGTAACGTCGTGGACAGCTTCGCCAAATGCCCACGAAGCCACTGCAATATTTGTGAAAGAAGGTTGGTTTTGGCGAGGACAGATCGTCGCTCGTTTGTTTGCCGCGCGCCATGCTGGATTTCTGGCCGATCTCGACCTACTCACTCGCGAGGAATTGGATCAAGAACCGATCTACCGTGACATGTGGAGTCAGTATGGCGTTGGATGGTCTGTAGGCACGGCGATTCCAATCCCAACGGGCGAAAAACTGACCCTCGTCTTGCCTCGACGGACCGAACGCGGACCTGTGGAACGCGCAGTCGTCCAGAAACTCGATGAACTGCGTCCCCATCTCGCCCGTAGCGCATTCATGTCGGCGCGCCTGCAGCTGGAGCGGGCGCGCATCGCCAGCGAAACGCTCGCCGGTTTGGGGCTCCCGGCGCTGGTTCTCAGTGAGCATGGCAAGGTCCTCGCCGCCAACCCTTTGATTGAAGCACTCACCGGCCATGTTCAGTGGCGGGCGCATGACCGCGTATCGCTGAGGGACAGAGCCGCCGACAACTTGTTGCGGGACGCGATCGCGGCAATAGATTTGGCGGGCGGCGCCGTGCGCTCCTTCCCGGTCCGCGATGCCGTCGCTGAAGTGATGATGGTCGCGCATATCGTTCCCATTCGCTTGTCGGCGCGGGATATCTTCGTGCGCTGCGCCGCCGCGCTCGTGTTGACCCCCGTGACCCTGCCGCAAGCACCGCCGGTCGAGCTGGTGCAGTCCTTGTTCGATCTGACGCCCGCCGAGGCGCGCGTCGCCCGCGGTCTCGCCTCCGGAAAAACGGTAGAAGATATTGCCACCGATGGCGGTACTTCCGCCAACACAATCCGCACGCATGTGCGCGGCGTTTTGGAAAAAACCGGCTGCAACCGGCAAGTCGACATTGTGGCACTTCTCACCGCGATTTCCTCGACGCGGCTGGCGAGCTCGATCTAACGCGACGGCATTTCAAATAATCGGAAAAATCTTGCGCGCCTCATCAAAACTGATGAGGCGGCGGCCGTCCCCTTCAACTGAAATGGGCTCCAGAAACCAAATCGGGCCGCTTCGCAGCCAGAAAGACCAGATCGAGCTCGCCCGGAATGCAATCCCCGGCCCGCCGGGAAACGTTGCGAGATATCCTTTCTTTGCTTTCGCCGGAGTCGAACGAATGCAAAAGATCGCGTCCCAAATTGAACGCGCCTTTCTCGTCCGCGATCTCCTCAGCGACGACAGGACGCTTTCGGAATTGCTGGGAAGCGTGATGGGACGCGCCGGCTTTGGCGTGATTCTTGCCACAGCAGATCGGCGCATTGTTTATGTAAATGATGCGGCTGACAGTCTAATCCCGGCTAGCAACGGCCTGCGCTGCGAACGCAATTGTATCAGCGCCACGGATTTGACGTCTTCAAAAAAATTACAATCGCTTATAGCCGCCGCTTCCCGACAGACAGTTGAATCGGTGCAAGGAGGCTCGCTCATTTTTCGTGATCAAGATGGAGTGGCATCGCTCGCCGTGCATGTCGTGCCTCTCTTCGCCCGTCCCTCTCTTTTTCCGCCAGACAAGGAGCACCCTGTCGCTGGCCTTGTCATGGTCGATTGCAAGCAAGGGATCGCCAATCGAATAAATGTCTTCGCGGATCTCTTTGGCTTGACTCCGGCGGAAGCGCGCGTCGTCTCGCAACTGGTCTCGGGAGGAGGCCTCACAAAGGCAGCATCCCGGCTGAATATCGCGCGATCCACGGCGCGATCACATCTCACAAGTATATTGGATAAAGACTGGCACCCACCGCCAGGCGGAGCTTGTCCGGGTTTTTTACGAAGTCACAATCCCTTGGTGGGGTCGCCGCGGCACGGACGGCAAAAGCCGCGCAGCTATCGCAGGTTGCTTGGCTGTCAGAGGTTGCGGACAGAGTATCCAGCCTTAAGGGCACGGTTGAGATCGAGCACCCGCTTGGGAAATTGAGTCCCCCGTTCATGAGTACTGAGCCATCGCTGTCATGGTCCCTCGACATGCGGCGGATGCCAACCTTAAGAGGCTCGCCGCGGCCATCAGGCGCGCTGGGTTTGTGTGCAAGCGCATCAGCAGATGAAGGAAGAACTCGGCCTCGATCACTTCGAAGGGCGATCATGGCAAGGTCTCCACAGGCACGCGCTCATGACGATGATCGCCTACGCGTTCCTTCAGCAGCAGCGTCTCAAGCCGGCGAAACGGGAAAACAAGAATCGGCTGTGGGCCACTGCAACCAACTCTCCTGGCAGTCCGGCGCGCCGTCATCAAGATGCTCTCGCGACGGCCGAAGAATGCGCGCGGCTCGCGGAGCGCCTAAGGCTCGAGGACCGAATCCCAATAGAGATAATCCATCCAGCTTTCGTGCAGATAATTGGGCGGAAACCGGCGGCCGTTCTGGTGCAGATCGTTGACTGTTGGTTGATAGGGCATCCGCGCCGGCCACATGCGGGCCTCGCCGGGGCGCCGGTCGCCCTTGCGTAGATTGCAATTGGAGCAAGCGGCGACGACATTCTTCCAGGTGGTCGTGCCCCCTTTTGAGCGGGGGACGAGATGGTCAAAGGTCAGATCCTCGCGGGAGCCGCAATATTGACAGCTGAAACGATCGCGGAGAAAGACATTGAAACGGGTGAACGCTGGATGGCGCGAGGGTCTTACATAATTTTTGAGCGAAACCACCGAGGGGAGGTGAATCTCGAAGCTCGGGCTTCGGACCGTCTTATTGTAATTGGAAACGATATTCACCCGCTCGAGGAACACCGCCTTAATCGAATCCTGCCACGACCAAAGCGACAGAGGATAGTAGCTCAACGGCCGGAAGTCGGCATTGAGCACCAGCGCCGGACACGCTTCTGGGGTGACCCTGGGTTGGCAATGAACCGTCACATCAGTTACCTCGCCTCGCGCGTTGCCAGCGAACCGCAACGCCGTCGGCTCATGCTTATATCCGCCTCGAATCCAAGGCTAGCCCCTGACATTACATTTTACCGGCTCGATGACAGCTTTGTGAAGCCGGTCTTCGGCTAGCCATAATAGACCGGCCGCCAGCCAAGCCGGGAGGAAAGCGGGGGCGGAATTGCGTGGCGAATAGTCCCCCCATCGCAGGGACGAAGAGCGGTCACCCTGTCGAGTTCCCTCCCGCGCATCGTCTGTGCCGGTCGTCAGAGTAGAGTATATACTGGAAGGAACTCTACCGAATCGAGAAAGGTGTTCCAGTGCAACTGGGTGTGCTTGGCCTTGGCCGGATGGGAAGCAACATCGCGCGGCGGCTGCATCGCGCCGGGCATCATTGCGTGGTCTACAATCGGACCGAAAAGGCGGTCCTCGAACTCGCGGCCGAGGGTCTGACGCCCGCATCGGATATTTCGGATCTCATCAAAAAACTCGATCCGCCCCGCGCGGTGTGGATCATGCTTCCCGCCGGCGCCATCACCGAAAGCATGATCGATGCAATGAGCGGTTTGTTGAGCGCCGGGGATACTTTGATCGACGGCGGCAATACGTTTTACAAGGACGACATTCGCCGCGCGAATGCGCTTGAATCGAAGCGCATCGCCTATGTCGATGTCGGCACTTCCGGTGGGGTATGGGGCTTAGAGCGCGGCTATTGCATGATGATCGGCGGGCCAAAGGCGGTTGTCGATCGTCTCGATCCGATTTTTAATGTCCTGGCGCCGGGCCTTGGCGCCATCGCGCGGACGCCCGGCAGGGACGCGCGGGATTCCCGCGCCGAGCGCGGCTACATTCACGCGGGGCCGGCGGGCGCCGGGCATTTCGTCAAGATGATCCATAACGGCATCGAATATGGCCTGATGCAAGCCTATGCCGAGGGTTTCGACATCTTGCGCGGCAAGGCCGATGCTAAGCTGCCCGAAACCGAACGCTTCACCTTGGATCTCGCCGATATCGCCGAAGTCTGGCGCCGCGGCAGCGTTATTTCGTCCTGGCTTCTCGATCTTGGCGCCATGGCGCTCGCCGAGGACTCGAACCTTGCAAAATTCACCGGCGCGGTCGAGGATTCGGGCGAAGGCCGCTGGACCGTCGACGCGGCGGTCGAAGAGGCGGTGCCCGCCAACGTTCTCGCCGCGTCGCTGTTCGCGCGGTTTCGCTCGCGCGAAGAGCACACGTTCGGCGAGAGGCTTTTGTCGGCGATGCGTTTCAAATTCGGCGGCCATGTCGAACGTTCCGGCGCAGAACATTCATGACTCCCGCGCCCATCGTCGATGTCGCCAATGATGCGGAGGCCTTGGCGCGGCGGGTCGCGGCCTTTGTCGCCGCGCGCGCAGCAAGTGCTTCCGGACGATTTAGCCTCAGCCTTTCCGGCGGCTCGACGCCGAAGCGCGCCTACGAGTTGCTTGCGGATTCCGGCGCGGCGCCCGATTGGCGAAAGGTTCATCTTTTTTGGGGCGACGAACGGTTTGTGCCGCCGGATCATCAGGACAGCAATTTTCGCATGGCCCGCGAGGCATTGATCGACCATGTGCCCATTCCCCCCGCGCAGGTTCACCCCATTCCAACCAACTCCGCTTCGCCGGAACAGACCGCGGGTTTGTACGAGGCTACTCTGCAAGGCTTTTACGGGAGCAAGACGCTCGATCCGGAGTGGCCGTTGTTTGATGTGACCTTGCTTGGCCTCGGCGAGGACGGTCACACCGCTTCGCTGTTTCCTGGTACCGAGGCGCTCGACGAGCGCGACGCCTGGGTGACTTCGATCGTTGGGGTAAAACCCGAGCCGCGGATCTCGCTCACCTATCCGGCGCTGCAATCGAGCCGGGCGATCCTGTTTGCCGTGTCCGGCGCAAAAAAGCGGGACATTCTCGCGCGCGTTCTCGCCAACGACATGACGCTACCCGCCGCCCGCCTGGCGACGCGCGGAACCATCCACATCGTCGCCGACAAGGCGGCGATAGCAGGGTAAACCCGTGGCCGCCAACCGCGTGCCGCCGCTTTCGGTACTGGCCTAATTCGGCCACTCGAATTTGAAAATAGGCCCCTCACAACTTCCCCCCGTCGATTACCCGGAATGGCGCCGCCTTACGCCCGGCCGATTCTGGCACTTCATTGTTCATGGCCGCGTCCACCAATTCCCCGATGCTCCAAATGTGATCCGTGACTCCTAGCTGCATGGCGGGCGTCACGCGCAGCGTTTCATGGACACGGCAGAAGTTATAATGCGACACATAAAGCGCGACCGCAGCCTCGTGATTTTCGAGCTTCTTGCTGAACGCATTGGTGAGACGGGTGAAACGGCGTTGCTGCATCCGAATCGTAAGGTTTTGCCGCTCAATATAGGACGTTGAGATATGGCGCGGGTGACCGACTACACGGCGCTTGCTTACCGCTACTACCTGAGCCGGGGAATAGCGCCGCGCGGCCTCTACAACGCCTACCTGTACGCCGTAGTGCTTTTCGATTTGGCCATAGTTCACGTCGATGCCGAAAGCGTCATCGATTGCGCCGGGGTAGCAATTCCAGCCGTCCGATGAAATCTCTGGAGCACCTAGCACGCGGGCTCGCAAATCGGCGACGAAGGCCGATGTGTGCTCTTGGTTTCGTTTGCCGACGCAATAGCTCAGGATTGCCTTCGCAGCTCCGGCAATGGCGAGAAAGACATATTGGTCGCCCTTGTCCGTGCCGTCTTCGGGCGTGAGGCGGGCTTGCTTCTTGGCGACAAAGCTCCATGCTTCGTCCAATTCGATCCGGCTCACGTTCAAGTCGCGCATAAGCCGGTCATGGAGCACGGCGCAGCCTTGGCCGACACGGACCCCGAGCGAGAGGATAGTCCCACGGTTGACGCCGGTCAGGCGTTCGGTAGCGTGGACGCTGACGCCTTCGGTGAGAGCGGCGACAGTTTCGATCTGTTTTTCACGGGAAAGAATGTTCACGGTGCAAAGTCCCTGAGTTGAAGGGACGGCCCGTGTGTGCTATCTTGTGATTTGCGGTCATAGCTTAGGGGCCAAATCCCTGGGTTGATGATCCTGGGCCGGGCTGCTTCCAACAGCTTCGGCCCCACTGATTCGGGTATTGGGAGACCCGGATTCGAACCGGGATTGCCTCACTCGTAACGGCGGGCGTCCTACCTCGTTAGACGATCTCCCATTTTTGAAGCCGATTAGGGGCCGCGTTTTCCAGCTTGGGGCTAGGACGCGGCCCTTCCTGTTTGATCATCGCCCCTTACCGCTCGGCTAGTAGCGCGGCAGGGGCTCATATTGTTGTCATGTCGTCCTCCTCCGAAACAAGCATCATACATTTTAATGGTTGCGTGTCAATAGCCGCTGTGATAAAATGCAAATAAGACCCGTGGCCGTTGTTGGCAACGGGGACAGCAGCGGATGATTACCATGACTGACGCCAAAGTTGAACCGCTAGAAAAAGGGCAGCGTGATCGTAGCCCTTCTTTCCCTTTTATCCCCCTTGAGACTGCTATCGAGCGACTCTCAGAGTTTGAGGCACATCATAGACGTGCGGCAGTAACCGTTAACCGCATCGGTCCAGCGTGGGCCATGAAAGCGGGGACGAGCCAAGCGCAGCAGACCCTAGCCGCCCTAAAAGCTTACGGTCTTCTGGAATCGCAGCGGGGGCCTAACGGCAGCGAAGTGAGCATATCGGAGGAAGGGCGAACGTATCTTCTCGCACAGCAAGATAGCATTAAGCGACAGGTCCTTGAGCGGGCCGCGATCAAGCCAAAACAGATCGAACTATATTGGCGTAAATGGGGGGCAGATCGGCCAAAAGATGCAGCTTGTCTTGATGCTTTATGCCTCGACGGCGGCCAATTTTCCAAGGACGGCGCTGAGAAATTTTTGAAAGTCTATGATGCGACTATTGCCTTTGCAAAGCTGTCAGAGTCTGATAAAAGAGACCAAGTGACGAAAGGGGATGATCCCCCTCCCCTTGCTGTCGCTGTGGGCGACCTCGTTCAAATCGAGATCGGCGGAGTGTTCCAGCTTCCTCAGCCGGCGTGCATTCGAGCGATCCAAGATCACGAGGGCAAGAAATGGGTTTTTGTCGAGGGGAGCGAGACTGGAATCCCGATGGAACAAGCAGTTGTTCAGGCCAAAGGAGCGCTACAAGCCGCAGTTGCGGCCACTCCGCCGCGACTGCCTGAGAGTAAGCCTGAGATTGCTATCCAAAAGAACGAGCGCGAATGGTTACGTGGCCAGTTGTCTAAGGAAACAACTTACCGCTTGATTGTCACGGGCGACCTTGGACCCAAAGAGATTGGGAAGCTCATAAAGCTGCTAACGGCGCAGCAGGCCGTCCTATCCGACGATGAGGATGAAGACGAGGGCGCCTAGTGAAGCCGCCTCAATCCAAATCCGGCCACTCAGCATTTCAAATTCGGCCACTAATGGTCAAAACCGGCCAGCACCCCGCTTCAGGGTGATTCAATAAACCGCAGGGAGGGTTGCTGACATTCCCGAGGGGATGGATTCTATTGGCGAATCGCCATTTGGAGGTGGTTCGCGATGGTTCGGACTTTATGGGACGCGTTGGGGGAGATC
>JBOHJU010000121.1:0-7965 GCA_050728755.1 Methylocella sp. | reverse complement strand
GACCAGCAGCATTTTGCCTATTTGAGCGAGGGCGGGGCGATCTGGGATGCCTTCTTCTTCGCTGGCGACAACAAATGGCACCTGCAGCAGATTAGCCAAAGAGGAAGGAAGGACGCGTGTGGCGTGACCGACCGAAACGCTGCGGTCGATGGCCCGTTCGTTAACACGTTCGCCGGGCATGACCAGCAGCACTTTTCCTATCGGGACAAAGATGGGGTCATCTGGGATTCCTTCTACTTCAGCGGCGACAACAGTTGGCACCTGCAGCAGATCAACCTTAAACGGAATAACGGGTGCGCCACGACTGACGGGCCCAAGGCGGTCGCGGGCCCGTTCGTTGACACCTTCGCCGGGCACGACCAGCAGCATTTCGCTTATATGAGCGAGGGCGGGGCGATCTGGGATGCCTTCTTCTTCGCTGGCGACAACAAGTGGCACCTGCAGCAGATACAGCGGATCGCTGCACCATCAGTTGGCCCATTCAGTGCATCACCAATCGTCGTCAATGACACGGTTTTCATTGGTAGCGATAATGGATATTTTTACGCGCTTGATGCCGCGACCGGAGCGCTCAAATGGCAGTTCCCAAAGCCTCTGGCTCAAGGATTGATTGGCTCGGGAAATTTCGCCTACGGGATTGGGGCGGGCGCATCCTTTTGGGGCGGTGTCCGTCCCCATGGCGCGGTGATTTTCGCAGCCCAAGATCCATCGCTCGGAGAAGGCGGCAGATTGTTCGCACTCGATGCAGCGACTGGTAAACCCATCGCCAATTGGCCCAGCAAACCTATCGCTACTATCGACAATAACACCACATGCGACAAGACCACGCTCCATCAGAGGATCGAACATTCCTCTCCGCTGATTTTCAACGATAAAGCGTATGTGGGCATCCAGAGTTTCGAGAATCCGGTCCAAGTCGGGCAGGTCGCCGCCGTCGATTTGGCCACTGGCCAGAAAGACAATAACTTCACGTTTTTTTCAGTGGCGGACGGCGGCTCGCTCGGCGGCGGTGTTTGGAATGCGCCTGCCACCGATGGAACGAGCGTCTATTTTACGACGGGAAATGTTAGACAAGATGCTTGTGGTAGTAATCCGCAACCGAACACCAATTACGGCCTCAGCATGGTAGGAGTCGACAAAGACACGGGCAAAATTAACTGGGAACTCCAGCCAGTGCCTTTCGCGCTCGACGATGACCCAGACTGGGCCGCCGGCGCGACGGTCATGAACACGAAAAGTTGCGGCGAGCTGATCGCGTCGGTGCAGAAGGATGGCTGGTCCTACGCGGTTAATCCGGCGACAAAGAGCTGTAGTTGGCAATTCCCGCCTGATCCAGCCAGAGCAGACCCTAGTTCTGCTTGCTCATGGACCGGTTACTCGAAGTTCGATCCGAATGGGGAGCATAAACACGGCGCTGAAGGTTACAGACAGCCGGGCGCCGCGTGGAAGGACCAGTTCGTCGTCGTGACTGCGGGCGAGGACCTAGTTGATGACGACCTCTCGGTTGGCTATCAGCAATTGCATGCGCTCAATGCGTGCGAAGCGTCCGAAAATAAACGGGTTGGTTGGATTGCGTTCGTTCCGCCACGGGATTTCCTGACTAATGATCCTCACGGTTCATCTTTTGCGCTCAGCGCGCCGACCGTGACTGACGGAATCGTATTTATCGGGACCGACGGCGGCCATTTGGTCGTCTTCGGCGACCCGAGCGTCGCCAGCCCCGCAGGAACGTCGTGCTCGAATACCGATTTCAACGCCTCTAATTGCCCAGCTCCCTATGTACTGGTTCAGGTCCCGCGAATGCTGGCCGATATCGCGATGCCCGACGGCGGGAACATCGCATATTTCCATAAAGAGGCAGCCTTGGCAAAGGGAAAGGTCTTTGTCGCCTCAGGCGGTGGCCACGTCTACATGCTGGAGCCATGAAGGAGTCACCGTGATGAGATGCATCGCCATCTGCGCAGCATTGGTCGCAATCGCGATACCAACGGCCCGGGCCGCGCCCCCGGTTCTCTCGCCGACTCGCGAGTTCGAGGGCAGCACGACGATAGCGGCAAGAAACGGAACGATGGAGTCCATCCATGTCAGTGTCGAGATGTGGAGGATCGTCGGCGAGAGAGGTCCGAAAGGCCCTACGTACGAAATACCCTTGCGCGGCTTCTACGTCGCGCATCTGGCGAACGGTGAGATGTGGACGACAATCGGCGGACAAACAACTAGGCGTACAACGGGTGATTATTGGACTGTCAAGCCCGGCGGCGCCATGCAGGTAAGGGTGCTCGGCGAACTCGCCCTGCTGGAAACGACCGTGGTAGCTAAACAATAACGCCGTTGAGTGCGAATACATGCGGCCGCGCGCTCACGCGAGCGACGCGCAAAACCGCTGGATTTTCGCGCAGGCGTCTTCGAGCACTTCCGCCGCCGTCGCATAGGAAATCCTGAAATTTGGGCCAAGCCCGAAGGCCGCGCCATGCACCACGGCGACGCCCTCCGCTTCGAGCAGCGCCGTGGCAAAATCCTCGTCGTTACGAATCGCTTTGCCGTCCGGCGTCTTCTTGCCAATCGCGGCGGCGCAGGATGGATAGACATAGAACGCGCCTTCCGGCGAAGGACAGTTCAAGTATTTGGCCTGGTTGAGCATCGAGACGACGAGGTCGCGGCGCTTCTCGAAAATCTTGGTGCGCTCGGCGATAAAATCCTGCGGGCCGGTCAGGGCCTCGACGGAGGCCCATTGCGCGATCGAACAGGCGCCAGACGTCTGTTGCCCCTGCAACGTATCCATCGCCTTGATCAAATGTTGCGGCCCGGCGGCATAACCGATTCTCCAGCCGGTCATCGCGTAGGCTTTCGATACGCCATTCATGGTGAGCGTGCGCGAAGTGAGCTCCGGCTCGACTTGCGCAGGCGTCGTAAAGACGAAATCGCCATAGGTGAGATGCTCGTAAATGTCGTCGGTCAGGATCCAAACATGGGGATGTGCCAACAAAACATCAGTGAGCGCCTTTAATTCCGCCTTGGTGTAGGCAGCGCCCGACGGGTTCGAGGGCGAATTCAAAATCAGCCATTTGGTTCTTGGCGTGATGGCCGCATCGAGCGCCTCGGCTTGCAGCTTAAAACCATGCTCCATCTTGGTCTCGGCCGCGATGGGCGTGCCGCCCGCGATCAAAACCATATCGGGATAACTGACCCAATAGGGCGCGGGTATGATCACCTCGTCGCCGCGATTGAGTGTGGCGAGAAAGGCATTGAACAAAATGTGCTTGCCGCCGGCGCCGACAATCGTCTGCGACGATTCGTAGTCGAGCCCGTTCTCGCGCTTGAATTTTTGCGCAATGGCCTCGCGCAAGGGCGGGATGCCGGACACGGGGGTGTATTTGGTCTCGCCGCGTTCGATCGCCGCGATCGCGGCTTGCTTGATGTTGTCCGGCGTATCGAAATCGGGTTCGCCAGTTGAAAGGGAAATGATATCCCGCCCCGCAGCCTTGAGATCGCGCGCCTTCTGCGTGACCGCGATCGTCGCGGAGGGTTTTATGCGCAAAAGGGCATCGGCGAGGAAAGACATCTGGCAAGGCTCCGGTGCGGGAAATGCGGGCGCAAGGGCAAATGCAAAGCCCCCCATTGGGCCCGGACCTTAGGATTGAAGGTGCCGGAAGGCAACCGGAAACACCGCCGAAGGAACTCAGGGATCCGCGTGTCGGCCTGTAGCGCAGTGGAGGCGGATTTACGCTGCGTTAACGTTGAAACTACTTTAGCGGTGCAGCGTGCGCGGAATGAAATAATCAGACCGGAACCTTGCACGGGCTATCCGCGTTGTCGCATTGAAATTTTTAACCGTCCGGGCTTTGCCGCCGAATGGGAGGTTGAGCTATGCCGATTGCTGATAAGTTCGAGCGCAAGTCCGATGCCGGTTTCGTCCGCGCCTATGGCGCGCGCGCCGCAAGGCGGCAATTTCAGGTTTCGAGTTTGCTCGTTCTCGTGCTTGCGCTCGCCGCCATTGCATTGGGAATATTGACCGGACGGTCTTCGGCGGCCAGGCCCGGCAGCCCTCATATCGCGGAAACGTTATTGGACATTCGCGGCTGATTTGGTAGAATCATTCTACTCTCCCCTCTGGTCCTCGGGGGGACCTAAAAGTAAGGGGTCGCGCTTTGTTCAGGCGCGGCCCTGATTTTTGGATAAGGCGGCGAAAAAATAATGCGCGGTCAGATTTTCGCCGCGCGTGAACGGCTAAGCTTAGCGCCTCAGATCGATTCGATTCGGGCCTTTCCATGCGCTTCAAATTGACCCCGCCGGGCGCTCCAGTCTTTTTATTGTCGCTTATCCTGGCCGTTGCCGCCGTGGCGACTCTCTATACCCATGTTCCGCTCGCCGGACATTATGTCGGCACGCATCGTTTTTGGGTGATGACGGCGGCTTATGCGGCGTTGCTCGCAGGCGTGCTTTTCGAGGGGCTGTAGCACGAATCCCCGTCGCCGTTGTGGAATACCGAAACCTTCTCGATCCAAGTCATGTTCTCCGCATAGCAGCGCGCGGCATTCACGAGGCGCGATGGCCATGCGAGCGGTTCCTCCTCAAGCACTCGGCAAATCAATTACTGTCGCCGCATTGGACGCGACGAGCGCCTCGGCATCTCTTTTCACATGAAGATGATGGGTGAACAACATAACCTGCGTCGTCTTGCCGAGCTCGGCCAGAAGCCCGAGTGCCGCGGCGCCGCGATCGTCATCGAAATGCACGAGCAAATCGTCGGCGATGAAAGGCAGCGGCTCGGCCGCTGCGCAATATTGCTCGATGCTCGCGATCCGGAATGCGAGAAAGAGCTGATCGCGCTCTCCATCGCTCAGGTGCGCAACGGACACGCATTCGCCCGAGGCGCGCCGTCCGACGACGACCGGATTATTATCGTTATCGGTATCGGTCTCGATGCCGCCGAAGGCGGCTTGGGTCGAAGCAGAAAACAGGGCGCTGGCGCGAAGAATCAAAGGATCCCGTTGCTCGGCACGCATCTTGTCCATTGCCGCCGAGAGAAGATCCCTCGCGAGCGCAATCTCGACGTAACGCTCGATCGCGGCGTGGATCTCCGCGGTCGCGCTTTCGCGCGCCGCGACCGCTTCGTTGATTCCTGCGGTTGCGGAGGCTTTCTCCTGCGCGCGCGTGTGATCCCTTTCGCTGAGTGCGGTCTCCATCTCGTCAATGAGCCGCGTGGCATCCTGCTCGGCTTCTAAGAGATCGGCTTTGATGTTGTCGAGATCGCGGCCAGCCCATTGCTCGCGCAAAATGTCGACCGGAAGGCCGTCGCCGGATCGGAGGATCGTTTCCGCAGCCGCACGGCGGCGATCCCTTGCCGCGCTGCGATCCCGGCTGCGTGGAGCTATGGCTTCGAGATCGGCAGGTTCGCAGCCGGCCTCCTTGCATAAACCGGCGACCTTCGCCAGAGCCGCTTCGCGTGATTGCTGTTTCCTTTCCCGCTCTGCCATCGCTTCCTTCAGCTGACCGGCGAGAACCTGCCGCTCGCTCGCGATTTTCAGCGCGTCCTCGAGCCGTTCCGCCAGCATGTCAGCCGCCGCCAAGCCGTCGTCCGGCAGCCCGAAGTCAAGCGTGCCGGTAACGGTCTCGACCATTTCGCGGAGTTCTTTCTCATCGTCATCCATCCGCAGCAAGCGGTCGCGAGTGAGTTTGAGGCCATCGAGAAGTCCGCCCGCCGTTGCCCATTGCGTCGCGATTTCGTTCGCGCGTTCCGGTTCAATATTATTCGCGAGTCCCAGCGCCGATACAGCTGCTGCCCATGCCGAGTGCCATTCGGCGCCGGCCGATTGGAGAGCATCGAGCGACGCCTTGGTGCTCTGCCGCCGGAGAGTCACATCGCGGATCGCTTTTTCGTCGGCCCGAAAGTCGGCATAGGCGTCGTCGTGAATTTTGATCGCTTTCGATGCGGCGGACGCACGCTCCGAGATCGATTTGGAGCCGCCGATTTCGACAGCGAGCTTCGCTTCCACCTGTTCCAAAGCCCAACGCCGTGGCGCCATCTCGGCCTGGAGCTGCTCAACTTCCTCGCCGAGAGCGCTCAGCGAAGCAAAGTGTTCAAGGATACTTCCGCGCTCTTCGACCAAAGCTTTCAATCGGCCGAGATCGACCTGCCGCTTTGCCGCCTCCGGCCACGCTTCCTGCCACGCAAGAACATCCTTCCGCCACCGGTCATCGAGCGCCGTGCGTTGCTTTTCCAGGCTTTCGATCGCAGTGAGAGCCTCGGCTTTCTGCCGGTGCGCAAGGTCAAGGGCGGCGACCCGCTCGGCCTCGAGCGATTTCCGGTCTGCGAGACTGTCGGCCGCGTCAGTCTGCTTCCGATGCCGGTCGACATCGGCCTTGCGGTCATCGATCGGGCGGCTTGCCACGTATTCGCCTCCCTCGCTCAGATAGCGATCGCTGATCGCCCGCCATGTCTCTTCGCGGTCCCCGCGCGCCCGGGCGATGGATGCGTCCGTCGGAATTTCTCTGGCCTGCAGCAAATGCTCGATCGCTACTGCCGCCAAGTCGCGCTTCGCCGACTCGGCGGTGGACCTCTCGGCGATCTTGGCGGTTTCGCCTTCGAGACGCGAGCGCCGGTCGAGCTCGGATTGAATAATGGCCCCGTTGGGACAGGACCACGCGGCAAAACAATCGATGTCTTCGAAGCCAAGTTGGTTCACCCGCTGGGCGATTTCCTGGCCGATCCGCTCCGCTCTCCGTTCCGCCCCTTCGATCGTGCCGCAAAGCGCCGGAAGGGTCGCGAATTCCGCGATCGTTACCCCCAGAGGTTCGCTAGTCCCGGCCCTTCGACGCTCGCTTTGAAGCGCCGCCAGACCGGCAAGGATTCTGTCCTCGTTGGCCAACTGATCCTCGAACGCCACCATCTTCGCCCGGCGCTCAAGGCCCAGAGACGCAAGCTTTTGCAGGCGCGTGATTGCGTCCCGTGGCGGAAGCATCGCCTCAAGATCGGCATCGGCGCCGAGCCCCAAGGCGCCGCGGATGCGATCCAGATTCGCATTGATCTCGGCCAGTTCGGTTTGCCGGTTCGCGCGATCGCCGCGCGCCTTGCGGACATGGACCGCTTTCTCCTTTATATCGCGGATCGACGCTTCCGCGGCCAAGATCGCCCCGGATGGCGCGAGGGTGTCGATTTTCGCCGCCAGCGCGGCGTGGCGCTCTTTTACTTCGGCGAACGCAGCTTCCGCCTGCTTTAGTGTTTGCAATGCCTCTTGCGCCGCGTCGGCAAAACCGTCGCGCAACGGCGGAAGGTCGAGGAATGCCGCCAATTCCTCGTCGACGCCATCGAGCTCCCGGATCGTCGGGATCACCCGGACGAGACGTTGGAGCCGCGAAATGTTTTCAGCGATGTCCTTTTGTTTGGACCGGATCTCGTCGACGCTGGCTTGCGCTTCGTCGCACCGCCGCCGCGTCTCCGTGTAGGCGTCGCGGGTCAAGAGGCCCTCCTTGGCGGCGCGATCCGCGGCGTGATAGGCGTCGAGCGCCTTGTAGAACTGCCGATGCCCGGCGCTCTTTGTCGCAAACAAGGCATCCGCGTCCTGCGCCATTTTGCTGATCACGTCGACCAGCGCCCGCAGTCCGCCGCCGGCTTCGACAATCAGCCGGCCGATGTCGCCGTCTGCCGCCAACAATCGCTCGCCGCCGCTGCGCAGGGAATTGTGATCGAGGCCGAAAAGCGAACAAAAACGTTCGCGTCCGGTCGAGCCGAGATGGTGGGCCAAGAGCCCTTCATCCACTCCCTGTCCGCTTTCGTCGGTCAAGGTACGCCCCACCCTGCCCTTGCGCCGCCGCAGCGAGAGGCGGGTGCCATCGTTGAAGGACACGACGGCCGTCAGCCGAATCTTCTCGTAACCATACACTTGGCCCCGCGCCGAATTATGCGGAATGCCGAACAGGAAATCCGCGATGGCGGCGAGACTCGTGCTCTTGCCGGCTTCATCT
>JBOHJU010000120.1:0-7970 GCA_050728755.1 Methylocella sp. | reverse complement strand
GCCCCGGGCCGCTCATCGTCTCGATAACCGCGTTCGGCATCGTCCCGGCGCAAAAAATGGTCGTTCGCGCAGGCGTCGCTTCGGGCGACATCCTTTATGTGACTGGGACTATCGGGGACGCCGCTTTGGGGCTAAAATTCCGCATCGACGCGGCGCAAGATGTGGAGTGGACCCATTGCGTCGGCCAAGCGGACGCCGCCTATCTCGCCGGCCGCGCCCTATTGCCGGAGCCGCGTCTTGCCTTGCGCGAGGCGCTGCGCGCCCACGCGCACGCGGCGATCGACATTTCCGACGGCTTTGCCGGCGATCTCGCCAAGATGCTTCGCCTGACCGCAATGACCGCCGAGGTTATGACCGCCGGCATTCCGCTTTCGGACACTGCGCGAAAAATATTGCACGACACCCCATCGCTCCTCGAAACGATTCTTACGGGTGGCGACGATTATGAGATTCTTTGCGCCGTGCCGCCCTCCCATAGCGCCGCCTTCGAAGCCCGCGCGGCTGCCGCCGGGGTCCCTGTGGCGCCGGTTGCCACGGCCACGCGAGGGACCGCGCCGCCCCTGTTCAAGGACGCGGAGGGGCGAAGTCTGGCCTTCGCGCGGCCCTCCTTCCGGCATTTTTAATCGTTAAGTTGAAACGGTTCTGGGAATAACTCCTGAATACATCGTTTATCGACCAGCCCGTTAAGGTTACCCATGATAATGTCGCCCATTGCTGCAAACTCGGAAAAAACTTGTCGGCAGGCACCGCACGGGCGAGAGGGTGTTTCTGCGTCCGCGCAGACAGCGAGTTCGACTATATCCTGATCGCCATTGGAAACGGCATTGAAAATTGCGACCCGCTCCGCACAAATGGACAAACTATACGAGGCATTTTCGATATTGCAGCCAGTGTATATCTTTCCTGACCTGGTTCGAACGGCAGCACCCACTTTAAAATTCGAATAGGGCGCATAGCCAACTACGCGGGCCCGTTCCGCCTCGCGCAATAGCGCTCGCTGCGACGCATTCAAATCTGCCGTCATTTCATTGTTCTCCGCTCAATTGCAATAACACTGCTCCGACCAGTTGTAACAAAAAGGGAGCAGCAAGAAGCACTGAGAAGAAACCTAATGGCCCCAGCAAGACGATGATGTCGTCTTCAGCAGTAGCCGGATTGACGAGCCGCACCTCAATTGTCTTTGCTACAACGCCTAAAGCTACATAGTAATAACCAGCCAAAAGCTCAACAAGGTTGTGATACATTGGCTTCAGGTCAGTTATATTGTGGGCGTATTTTACCATGATAAGTATTTCAAGTACAACTAATACTCCAACAGTTGTGGCAATTATTCTATCAAGCAAGTGACTCAGGAGGAGCTCCGCAATAAAAATTCTGACCCACTTCTTCCAGCGGTTAAGATTGAGATTCTCAATCTCGCGGCCCACTTTGTCTAATATATGATCAGTCGTGAAATTTGACCAAATTCTAAGCGGGACGGACAAGACGGTTGATATCAGGCCCACAACTCCCCCTGCAACCAAAATAAATATACTTAACTGAACATCGGAACTAGTTGGCGAAAAATACTTTCCAATGAACCCCCAGACGAGCCCGCAAACTACGTTGACGTAGAAAAACCGCCAGTATCCGGGAAACAGGAGCTTACCGGTCGCCAGGTTAGTGACAAACCCGACCACAGCTCCCTCCAGTGGGCCGAACTGAAGTCCAGCGATCGCGGTCCCCACAGTATCGAGGAAAACCATGGTTCCGAAATATTGGGCTGCTTTAGCGCCAAGAAAATTGAGAACTACTAGGACGACGCCACTGATAACGGCAGTCACCTCGACCAGGATAGGATCCATGTCTGACACTCCCTTTAGACCGACGACTACCTCGACCGCGGATTCAAATCCGAGGTCGGCTCAAGTTGGCTTTGACGGCAAGACTAGTACCCGGGATCGCTCATGCGCGAAACTTGGTTTGAGGCATTTTTGGCGAACCTCTCGCTCATCGACCAAGCGTCTGCGGCCGCCATCCCACGTTAGAGGAAGGAGAAATAAGAGGCGCGACCAGCGCCCATTGGGATCCTCGTGTCAACTTGAAACGAAGGCCCCGACAATCGGGCCAGCACGGTCTTCGGGCTTCCTCCTCGGGCTCTCCATGCGAATCGTGCGCTCCCATCGGCACCACAAACGATTCATTCGACCCAACTATTTCTTGGATTGGCTCCTAGGCCCGAGAGTACTATCAGGACAGAGAAGAGTGCCATTGCGCGGTGCAGCGGTTTTTCGTATAGGCCAGGGCCAAGCCGCAAACGCAAGCCTGCGTCAATTTCCTTAACTAGCCATTTAAGGTGACAAAACATGAATCCAATTTGGGCGGTGATTTTCACCGGTCTCCTAGCCGTCGCCTATGGTGTTGTGACGTCGTCGAAACTGTTGGCCGCCGATCCCGGCTCGGCGAAAATGCAGGAAATTGCCGGGGCGATCAAAGAGGGCGCGCAAGCCTATTTGAAGCGCCAATATACGACGATCGCCGCCGTCGGCATTGCCATCTTCGCCGCCTTTGGCTTCCTCGTTTCCTGGCTGCTCGCGGCCGGATTTCTGATCGGCGCGCTCCTTTCCGGCGCGGCGGGCTTCATCGGCATGAATGTCTCGGTGCGCGCCAATGTGCGCACTGCCCAGGCGGCCATGCAATCGCTCGCCGCGGGGCTTGACATTTCCTTCAAGGCCGGCGCCGTCACCGGGATGCTGGTCGCTGGCCTGGCGCTCCTTGGCGTCGCCGGCTATTATTTCATTCTCACCGGGCCGCTCGGCCACGCGCCGGAGAGCCGCGATACGATCGACGCGCTGGTCGCGCTCGGTTTCGGCGCATCGCTCATCTCGATCTTCGCCCGCCTTGGCGGCGGCATTTTCACCAAGGGCGCCGATGTCGGCGCCGATCTCGTCGGCAAGGTCGAAGCCGGCATTCCCGAAGACGATCCCCGCAATCCGGCGACGATCGCCGATAATGTCGGCGACAATGTCGGCGATTGCGCCGGAATGGCGGCCGATCTTTTCGAAACCTACGTCGTGACGGTCGTCGCCACCATGGTGCTCGCCGCGATTTTCTTCGCCGGTCAGCCGGTGCTCGATGCCGCCATGCTCTATCCGCTGGCGATCTGCGCGGCGTGCATCGTCACCTCAATCGCCGGAACGGACTCTGTGAAGCTCGGCTCCAACAATTCAATCATGGGGGCGCTCTATAAAGGCCTCATCGCTGCCGCGGTCTTGTCGATCGCCGGGCTTGCCGTCGCGACCACACTCACCGTCGGCTGGGGGACCATCGGGACCGCAAGCGGCGCTCGGATCGATGGCTTGTATCTCTTTCTCTGCGGCCTCGTCGGCCTGCTCGTGACGGGATTAATCGTCGCCATTACGGAATATTACACGGGCAGCGGAAAGCGGCCCGTGGTCTCGATCGCCCAGGCCTCGGTCACCGGACATGGCACCAATGTCATCCAAGGTCTTGCGGTCTCGCTCGAATCGACCGCGCTGCCCGCGCTGGTCATCATCGGCGGCATTATTTTTAGCAGTCAGCTCGCCGGGCTCTACGGCACGGCAATCGCGGTGACCACCATGTTGGGTTTCGCCGGTATGATCGTCGCGCTCGATGCTTTTGGACCGGTGACCGACAATGCTGGCGGCATCGCCGAGATGGCGGGCCTGCCGAAGGAGGTCCGGCAAGTGACCGATGCGCTCGACGCGGTTGGCAATACGACGAAGGCGGTGACCAAGGGCTATGCGATCGGCTCGGCCGGGCTCGGCGCCTTGGTGCTGTTCAATGCGTATAGCCACGATCTCGGCTTTTTCGCCGCGAACCCTGATCGGTTTCCCTATTTCAAGGGAATGGGCGCGGTGTCCTTCGACATTTCGAACCCCTACGTCGTGGCAGGGCTGATTTTTGGCGGCATGATTCCCTATCTTTTCGGTGGTATCGCAATGACCGCGGTCGGCCGCGCGGCGGGCTCCGTCGTCGAGGAAGTCCGGCGCCAGTTCCGCGACAAGCCCGGCATCATGCAAGGCACCGAGCGCCCCGATTATGGCCGCGCGGTGGATATGCTGACCAGGGCGGCGATCAGGGAAATGATCGTCCCGTCGCTTCTGCCGGTGCTTGCGCCGCTGGTTGTCTATTTTGGCACGCTGCTAATTTCTGGCTCCAAGGCGTCGGCCTTTGCGGCCTTGGGCGCCTCGCTCCTCGGCGTCATCGTCAATGGGCTTTTCGTGGCGATTTCGATGACGTCGGGCGGCGGCGCCTGGGACAATGCCAAGAAGAGTTTTGAAGATGGTTTCGTCGGCAAGGATGGCGTCAAGCACTTCAAGGGAGGCGAGGCGCACAAGGCATCGGTGACCGGCGACACCGTCGGCGACCCCTATAAGGATACCGCCGGTCCGGCCATCAACCCGGCGATCAAGATCACCAATATCGTCGCGCTCTTGCTGCTCGCGATCCTGGCGCGTTGAGGCGGCGGGCAGGCGCCGGCACGATCCGAGCCCGAAGTTCAGTTCCAAATCAAACCGGGTTCTACAATTGTCACGCGGCGCGGTTCGGCTCGCGGTTCGCGCGGTCACCCGAAGTTGAAACAGGTGAGACGATGGTATTCGCGGATGCCCATCACAGCATCGATCTGCCCGGCGTCAATTTCTATAGTCCAATAGGAGTCGTCAGCGGCCTCGGCACGGCGGGTCGCGGATATTTGGCTGCCCTGCGCGCCGCCGCGGTTCCAGTATCCCTTGTGCCGGTTCACGAACTGTTCGTCCATCAGGCGAGCGTACGAAGCCCCGAGCGCCGGCAACGGCCGCGTCACCCAATCTCGCTCGTCCACATCAACGCCGATTCAGTGCATCGTTTCCTTCACTTCCACGCACGAACCTTTGCCCGCGCGCAATACAAGATAGGGATATGGGTGTGGGAGTTGCCGGCGTTTCGCGACGAATGGTGGAGCGAGCTGCGTCACTTCGACGAAATCTGGGTGCCATCGGCCTTTTGCCGACGGGCGGTTCAGGCAATGAGCGCAAAACCGGTGTTCGTAGTGCCACATGTGGTGTCGGCTTGCGAGGCGCCGCAGCCCGGTTGGCGCGAGAAGCTGCAATTCTGTGGTGACGAGTTTGTGTTTCTCTATGTCTTCGACGCTTCGAGCCTCGTAGAGCGGAAGAACCCGCATTGCCTTGTCGACGCGTTCGAAGCCGCGTTCCCGGAGCATGACCGGGCCCGTCTCGTGCTCAAGGTATCGAACGCCGGCAAGGACCCGGCGTTTTCCGGATTCTTGGATGCCTTGGCCGAGCGCAATGCCCGTTGCGTGGTATTACGCCAAACGATGGAAACAGACGAGCTCGCGGGGCTGACATGCGCCTCCGATTGTTATGTTTCGCCGCATCGCACGGAGGGCTTCGGGCTGACCGTGGCCGAGGCGATGGCTCTTGGGGTGCCGGTGATTGCGACCGACTACGGCGGCACGGCCGACTTTGTGACGGAGGAGGTCGGATTTCCCCTTCGCTATCGTTTGGTAGAAGTCGATCGCGACCACGGTCCCTATACAAAAGGAGCGATCTGGGCAGATCCGTGCCGCGAGCACTTGGCTGAATTGCTGCGCAACGCCGTCGCCAATCCGGGCGCGGCGGCGGCACGGGGGCAGCGGGCCTGTGCGCGCATGCGCGAGGACTACTCGGCAGCAGCGGTGGGACGGCGCATCGGCGAACGGCTCGCGGCGATCAGGGCGGGATAGACGACGGTTGGAGAACGACATTTGAACGGCCGCTCACCGCTCCGCCGCTTCGTCACGGCCTCGCGTGACTTTGGGTTCGCCGTCGCGATGAGAGTGGCGTACTCCAAGGTCCGGGGCAGGCTGTGCCCTGCTTTGGCGCTGCCTGGCGCGCCAGACTACAACGTCGGGCGCCGGGAGGTGAGCATTCTTCTCAGCACCGCCGAGCAAGGCGCCGCCACACTGGATGCTCTTGTCGAAATTCTCGCCGAGCGGGGCGGCTTGGGCTGGGAGATCTGCATCTGCGAGCGCTTTCCGGTGGAGCGGCAAATGGCGGGCGCGCTTGCGCGCTTGCGCGGAACGCGGCCGTGGATTCGCATCGTGCCAGCGGACGAGTCTGTCGACGACGCGACGGCGGCGCAATGGACGGTGGAGCAGGCCACTGGGCAATTTGTCGCGCTCGTGGCACCGGGATACACGCCGACAGTCGGCGGAATCGCCAGGCTCCTCGCCCGGTTGCACAACGACTTCGGAATCGATGCCGCAGTGCTGGCCGGAACGGACAGAGGCTCGGGCAGTCCGCGATCCTTGGTCGCGTGGGCCGGTTGCCGCCTGCTGATGCAGAGGAAATCCGGTTTTTTGGCGGCCGTGAAGTGGGGCTCGCCTCTCACAGCGCCCGCCCTAGCCAAGGATCTGGACGAGGCGGGCGTGCCCACCGCGTACATGGCGGCATGGGAGAGTGAAGCGCTGGATTGAACCGGGGCGAACAATCGCGGCGCAAGAGACGGTTTGGACCGTGGCCGTGACGGCGCCGTCATCTAGCGAATGCGGGATTAGCGCTCAAAGATCCAGCACCAGCCGCGCGGGGTCCTCCAGCGCTTCCTTGACCCGGACCAGAAAAGTCACCGCCTCCTTGCCGTCGACGATGCGGTGATCGTAAGTGAGCGCGAGATACATCATTGGGCGGATCTCGATCTTGCCCGCAGCCGCCACCGGCCGCTCTTGAATTTTATGCATCCCCAAAATGCCCGATTGCGGCACATTGAGGACGGGCGTCGACATCAGCGAGCCATAGACCCCGCCGTTCGTGATAGTAAAGGTTCCGCCCTGCATCTCCTCGATCTTGAGCTCTCCCGCCCGCGCACGCTTGCCAAGACCGGCGATCGTCTTCTCGATCTCAGCGAAGCTCAATCTGTCACAATCGCGCACGACTGGCACGACGAGCCCCTTGTCCGTGCCGACCGCGACGCCGAGGTGATAGTAATTCTTGTAGACGATATCGGCACCGTCGATCTCGGCATTGACGGAGGGCAGGTCCTTTAGCGCGCCGACGCAAGCCTTCACGAAAAACCCCATGAAGCCCAGTTTTACGGCGTGCTTCCTTTCGAATGCGTCCTTGTGGCGCGCGCGCAGGGCCATGACTTGCGCCATGTCGGCCTCGTTGAAGGTGGTCAGCATGGCGGCGGTATTCTGCGCGTCCTTGAGCCGCCGCGCGATGGTCTGGCGCAGCCGCGTCATCGGGACACGCTCCTCGCGATCCTCCCCGGGGGCCGGAGCCCGCGGCGGCGGAGCCGAGGCTGGGGCCGGGGGCGTTGCAACATAATCGAGAACGTCGCTTTTAAGGACCTGGCCGCGCTTGCCGGAACCTGCCACGATGGCGGGATCGAAACCATGATCGGCGGCGATTTTGGCCGCGGCGGGAGAGGCGGGCATTGCTGGCGGGGCAACCGTGGCAGCTGCTCGCGCCACGGGGGGTGCGGGGCTTACAGGCGCCGCTGGCGGCGGAATCGGCTTGGCTTCGGCCTTGGACGGCGAGGGCGCGGCGGCGTCCCCGATCTGGCCGAGCAAAGCCCCGGCGCTTACTGTCTCGCCTTCCCTGGCAACAATTTCGACGAGAACCCCCGCGGCCGGCGCATTGACTTCGAGCGTAACCTTGTCGGTTTCAAGCTCGACGATTGGTTCGTCCGCCTTGACCCGTTCGCCTGCGTTTTTGAACCACCGTCCGATCGTTGCCTCTGTGACCGATTCGCCCAAGGCCGGCACGCGGATTTCAGTTGCCATATGTCCCGCCCAAAGCTCTCCAGGTTTCTCTGGAGTTCATCAAATCGAAATCAACCGCCCTGCCGGTTAAGCCGCGAAAACATCATCCGTGAAGGCCTTTAGCTCAGTCAAATGTTTCGACATCAGCCCGGTCGCGGGGGAGGCCGCCGCGGGTCTGCCAGCATAACGCGGCAGCTTGGTTTTGCCG
>JBOHJU010000119.1:0-7982 GCA_050728755.1 Methylocella sp. | reverse complement strand
TGATTTAATCGGCTGGTGCCGCCCACCCGCGCTTCGATGGATTGGAATTCGGCCCTGGCCTCCTTCAAGTCGGCGTCGAGGGACGCCACCTGATCCTCGGCGTTTTGTAGGACCTGCTTGGATACCTAACCGCTGGGGAGCGCCTGCCGGTAGCGGACGATATCGTGGCGCACTTTGTCAAACAGAGCCGCGCGCGAAAGAATTTTTTGGCATGCCTGCTGCCGCGCCGCGAAAAGCGCGCCAACCGCGCGCACCGCGCGCCCCAACTCGCCTTCGGCCTCGCCGAGAGCGGCCGTGGCACGCTGCGCGTCGAGACGGACGAGCAGGTCACCCTTTTTCACATCCTCTGTTTCTTCGTAATAGACCTCGGCGACGATGCCCGTCGCGTCGGCATACACCGGGATGAGATTGCCGGTGACGAATGCATTATCGGTCGCGACCCAGAACCGGCCGAAGAGCCACCAATCGATCGCATAGGCCAAAGCGCCCGCGGCGAGCACAAGTGCGATGAGCAAAAGCAAACGATTGCGGCGGCGGCGGATTGTCTTGCGATCAATTTGCATGGGCGAATCTAAAGGCGTCCTTAATCCGCGTTCGATTCCAAAAGAATGGGGCTAGCCCTCATTCTGCGCTTCCGTTTCGAAATAAGGGCAAGAGCGTGGGAGCCAGGGTTTCCAAGGACCACGCGGGGGTAAGGGTTTCCAAGCCTGATAAGGCCTTTTCCGGCGCCAGCTGGGGGCGGGACAGATCGACACCGTTCGCGTACCCGCCGCCCAATGCCTGGATTAGATCCACCGTCGCAAGCAAATGGTCGGCTGCCAAGCCCTTCAACACAAATTGCTGATCGAAAACTGTATGCTGGCTTTTGAGGACCTCACGGCGATCCTCGAGGCCGGTGTGCAGGCGCACATGTGTAAGGCCCAACTCACCGCGCCTGGAATTGACCAGGCGATTGTGCGCCTCGAGCACGGTGCCGGTCTCCTTCCAATGGATCAGGCTGTCGGCGACTTCCTGGACGGCATGCAACAGGGTATCGTTGTAGAGTTCGACCGCCTCGTCGTAACGCGACCGGCTTGCCGCCAATTGCCCGCGCAGGCGCCCGCCCTCGAACAAGGGAAGATGTATGCCGGGCGTGACCGCGTAGTTAAGGGCGCTCCCACGGAACAGAAGACCTAGCAGGGTGTCCGCGCTTTTTGTAAACGCGACGGCCTCCAGGCCGCCGACAGCCGTTAGGTCGACCGACGGCAAAAACTCCGCTTTGGCCATATGAATCTGCTCCGCCGCGGATTCGGCCCGGTGCATGGCCGAAGCGAGATCCGGCCGGTGGGCGAGCAGCTCTATCGGAAGATGCGTGGGCAGCGGTATCCTTGCCGGAATTATCGCTGTCTTCCCGCCAAACACATTCTGGGTCGCGTCGGGGCCCTCGCCCATCAGTCGAGCGAGCAGGTTCTGCTGCACGACCAGGAGTTCGCGTGCACCCGACTCGCGCGCGATGGCGACCTCCAATTCGGCACTGGCCTGCTGCACGGCATCATCCGTATCGAGCCCGGTGCGGAACCTTGTCTCGGCCATGGCGAGCAAGCCGCGCCGCAGCGCGACCAGCTTGTGGCTGAGGCCGAGTTGTTGCGCCAGCGCAACACCGCGAATATAGGCTCGTGCGATCGCGGTGGTCAGCAACAGCCGCGCTTCGGCAAATTCCGCCTCCGCGGCCGCCGCCTCGCCCAACGCCGCATTGAAGGCGGCGCGATTTTTTCCCCAGAAATCGAATTCGTAGCGCAACGAGACGGGATTGATGGAGGCGATCGTTACTTCGGCCCCGCCCAGATCGGGATTGTATGCGGCAACAACGCCATGCTTGGCAAAGCGCGTCTGTTTCCCTTCCGCATCCGCATCCAGCCACGGCAAAAGCCTTGCCCCCTCCACGTTTGCCACGGCGCCCGCCTCGTTCAGGCGGTCGTAGGCCTTCTTGAGGCCAGGGTTGTCCCTCAAGGCAATATCCATGACCTGATCGAGTTCCGGACTCCTGAACTGCCGCCACCATTCGTCCTCCGGCCAGGCGTTGACGGCGGTGGCCGCACCTTGCCGGCCGGCCTTTGACAAGGTGCGTTCCATGGCCGGGGGCTCCTGGAAATCGGCGCGCTCGCCTCCGGGCGGCATCCAAGCGCAACCGGCAAGAAGCAGCGGGAACCCGAAGCCGGGCGCAAAAAACAGCCACTTTCGAGGCGCGGACCTGCGGATCATGGCTGCTCCGTCAATTCCTCGGCGCGAAGTTCCCTCACCTCTTCCGCGCGGGTCGCATATTCGACGTGGGTGGGACGGGCAAGCCACACGAGTGCGGCCAATCCGAGAAAGACGAAGCTCGACAACAGAAATGCGTCGTTCATTGCTAAGAGGGCCGCTCGCTGATCGATGAGAGCCCCGAGCCGCCTCGTCACCATGCCCGCACTGAGGCCGGAGTTTTCCAGCTTAATGGAGAACTGTTGCAACAAATCGAGGGATGCGAATCGCCTTCCCCCAAAAAAATCCGCCAGATCGAGCTGATGCAAAGGTGTCCGCCGGTACAAAATCACTCCCTGCAGGGTAATGCCGAAGGCGCCGGCCGCGATCCGCAACAAGGCTGCCACTTCGGCTGCACGTAACAGCTGCCGGCCCGGCAAACCATGCAGCGTGAGCACGGTCAGCGGCGCGAAAAATGTGCCCAGCAAAAACCCCAGAGTCAGCATGGGCCAAAAAATCTGATCGAAGTAAGCAGGGACGTCGAACAGGCCGAACCAGAACAAGGTGA
Source organism: Methylocella sp. (assembly GCA_050728755.1). GTDB lineage: Bacteria > Pseudomonadota > Alphaproteobacteria > Rhizobiales > Beijerinckiaceae > Methylocapsa. The sequence goes on along the minus strand of JBOHJU010000119.1, from coordinate 5,197 downwards.
ACGCCAAACCCAACAGATTGAGGCAGGCGATCAGGCGAGCGTCGGCCAGTTTACAGATCTCGTGCATGATCGCGGTCAGCGGCGCCGCGAAGAGAATGATGGACAGAAAAACCATGGCGGCGAGAAAAGAGGAATATCCCAAAATCAATTGAAGCTGGACAATGAACAATGAAAGCAATCCTTGGATGGCGAGAAATCCCAGCGTCAAGCAAGCCATGCCGATCGCGAAATTGCGGTGGGCAAACAACCTGACGTCGACAGCGGGATGGCGCTCTCCTAGTTCCCATACGATGAAACAGGGCAGGGCCATGATGACGGTAAGAAGCGCGCCGCTCAGGAAGGGTGATCGGAGCCACTCGAAATCATTGCCCTGATTGAGGATGGTCTGCACGCCGCCGAGAACCACAGCGAGGAGAATGAAGCCGATGCTATCGAAGCGGGTGATGCGGCGATGGAAGCCCCGGCCATAAATCAGCGCCCCGGTGACCGCGGCGATGGCCAAGACGACCGGAATATTCAGGTAAAAAAGGTAACGCCAGCCGAGCTCGTCGGCGATCCAGCCGCCCACGGGAAAGCCGATGGTGAACGGCATCACGGTGAACAGTCCCCACACCCCCAAACCCACCGATTTGAGCCGTGGGGGATATTCTTCAAGCATCAAGGCCTGGCCGATGGGGAGGGTAATACCGCCCGCGATCCCAAGAAAAACGCGCGCGGGCAGAAATAACCATAAAGATTCGCTGATGGCACACAGATAAGACGCCAGGGCGTAGACGAGACAGGCCGCGATGAACACGCGATAATCGCCAAACCGGCCCGATAGCCAGCGGCTTATCGGAAAGGCCAGCGCCAAGGCGACCATGAAATCCGTTTGCGCCCAGGTGCCGAAGCTCGGCAGCACCCCTCCCAAATCGCCGGTCACATGTGGCAAAAGCGCAATGTAGGACCCTACACCGAACAAAACGATCATGTGCCCAAGGCCGAGCGCGAGGTTGAACAGCGTGAAGCGCCAGCCGCGCAGGCGCCGGAGGTAAATTACAGGCATATGTAGACCGAGAATAAGGGCTGATTAAGCGGTACCAACGAGCCCAGCGGCGCAGCTCTATTTCTTGAACGCCAATTGTCTCGTGGAAGCAATATTCCTCTGTCATCGGAAAAGCTGCCCCGCCTGAGGCCGCGCCACAAGCACGCCAATTCCAGGTTGCCGTCGGGGCGCGGGGGATTCCTCATGTAATCTCCTGCCGCAGTGATGTGAGTAGGAGTCATTAGCCCAAGAGGCGATTATAAGGCGAACTTCATCCCCGCAGCGAGCTTAACATTGAAGATGTCAATAGACCCGCCCTAACTCGCAAGACTTCGAACGCACGTTATTAATCCGTTCATAAACTGCCCGAGCCATCCGACTGAGCGTCATGCAACGCCAACTCCATTTTGCTCGCCCAAATTTCCCATTCGAGTTGCAGCAGCCCATCGGCCGAATTTCGCGATGCGGAAACCATCCTTTCGGCGCCTTCGAGGCAAGCTTCGATTTCCTCGCGGCGGATTTTGCGTCATCGCTTCCCCCGCAAATTCGCTTGGGCCGCAAATTCGAGGCCGCCCAGTTTGGCGAGCCATACGAAGCTTGCGCCGGCCGTACGGCGTGGCTTCCGGGGGTTCCAAATGAACCGCGGGTTGCAATCACGATCGCGCCATGAGTTCGACGGCTAGACCGTAAATTCGCAACCGGCTCTCTTCTGGCATCGCGGCGAGGGTTTCGAGGTAGACCTGACCGGCACGGCACATTTTTGCGTCGCCGATCGGCGGATCGCTGGCCTTGCCGTCGAGCAACGCTTCGATTTCCGGAGTGCCGAGACCTTTCGCGCGCAATGCCTTTTCGAGCGCGTCGAAATCCGTCCCGGCCGGTGCCGGCCTCTCGATCCGCTGGGTTTCGCCATCATGGATGGCGTCGATGCCAGCAATCGCCAGGGCGGCGACAAGACCACGGTTTTGCGCCGAAAATTCAAAAAAGCCGGGGCTCTCGATCCCTTCGAGAAACTCGACGCAGAGGTGGGAATCCTTGGCCGCAAGCGCTCGTAACATTGCGGAATGCATTTCAAAAACATGTTCCAACGCCGCCCGGCCGGCTTTGGCGGCGAGGATTCCGCGGGAAAGGCGCAACGCACGGGCGGCTTCCGCCATTAGCAGATCGGCGCTTGCAATCTCGCCGCTTGCGGCGGAGCGCTGGGCAAAGGTCGCTAGAAAAGACTCGTATTCCGACGGAAAGATAGTTTTCAGGCGATCAAAAAATGCCGCGTATTCTGGGGCCCCCTTGAGCTTTTCCTTAAAAGCCCGCCTGGCAGAGTCGATTTCATAAGGCGACGCCCGCGGCTTGCCCGGGCGCGCTGCGACCAAGGGCGCGGCTTCGGGACGGATCCCCTTTTGCAGAAGGGCCGCGCCTGTAACTATCCCGGCAAGGGCGGCAAGGCCCAACAGCACGAGCCGCAAAATATTCACGCGCGCGGTCTCCCATGCCGGGTTACTTAAACGCAAACCTTGACTTTGCCCAAAACTGCGGCAACCGGCAAGTCCTCTGTCTCCGCGGTAGCGGGGAGTCCCTTGGCCCGCGCGAAGATTCGTGCGCGAAAACCGTCTGCAAGCCGCCGCAAAATGCCGAAAGCGGCCTTGCCTGCGCCGTCCTTGGCGGCCCGCATCGACTTGCCCCTCATCCTGAGCGTGCCGAAAGACGATGGCGATATGATGCACCTTTCCGTCTTCCGCAAACTACAGGGCGTCCGAAACATCGGCCAGCGCTCGTACGTCGAGGACAGGCTTCGGTCAGCGTCGCATGACGAGGCGTCGTTCTACGGACGAAGCCGAGGTGCGCCACTGACGCCGTGTCAGATTGCGGCCAAGAACAAACGCCGCCTTCATGCCACGCCGTCCGCACAACAGTGATCCAACAATCAGTCCAAGGATGGTTCGACAAGCTCACCATGAGGGCACTTGCGCCTCTCTCCGTTCGACTCCATCAAGCTTTATTTGCAAGCTTTGTTTGCAAGCTTTGTTTGATGGAGCCTCTGGCTCACTTCGCTCAACCATTGCAACGACTTGGAAACCGGACCGCAACGCGCTTGCTTTCCGCCTCATGCTCAGAAAGCTCCGTAAACCATCATGAAGTTCCGGGACAGACTCTGATTTCGCTTTGCTCGGCAAGCCAGCGCTCGGCCTCGATTGCCGCCATGCAGCCAAGACCGGCCGCGGTCACTGCTTGGCGGTAGATGTCGTCGCTGACATCACCCGCGGCGAATACGCCGGGCACGCTCGTCGCGGTCGAGAAAGGCGCCGTCTCGATGTAGCCATTCGGCTTAATCGCGAGCTGACCCTTGAAAAGACCGGTTGCCGGCTCGTGTCCGATGGCGACGAAAACGCCATCGGCCTCAACCTTGCGCAAGCTCTCCGTTTTGACATTCCTCAAACGAACGTGGGTAACGCCCGGAGGATCGCCGCCGCCGCGGATTTCGTCGACGACGTGATCGAAGATTAGTTCGACATTCGGCGTCCTGAACAGCCGTTCCTGCAGGATGCGTTCGGCGCGAAACGAATTGCGCCGATGCACAAGAGTGACCTTGGCTGCGATGTGGCTCAGATACAAGGCTTCCTCGATCGCCGTATTGCCGCCGCCGACGACGGCGACGGGCTTGCCGCGAAAAAAAAATCCATCGCAGGTCGCGCAGGCGGACACGCCATATCCTTTAAACTTCGTTTCCGAAGGGATGCCGAGCCATCTCGCCTTGGCCCCGGTCGCAATCACAAGAGTGTCGCAGGCGTATCTGGCGCCGCTGTCGCCTTGGAGCCGGAATGGGCGCCGGCTAAGCTCAACTTCGACGATATGGTCCGCGACCAAGCGCGCGCCGACATGTTCGGCCTGCGCCTTCATCTGATCCATAAGCCAAGGACCCTGGACCGGCGCGGCAAAGCCTGGATAATTCTCGACGTCGGTGGTGACCGTCAGCTGGCCGCCCGGCTCGAAGCCAGAGATCAGAACCGGCTCCAACATTGCGCGCGCGGCGTAGATCGCCGCGGTACAGCCGGCGGGTCCCGATCCGATGATGATCATTTTGACAGGCGAAGGGTCCGCGGACCGGGGAGTTACCAACATGAAGCGCCTTGTGCGAAGGCCGGCGCGACCCGCTTGCGCCTGGCCGATCCATAATATACGCCTGCGCCTTGCGAGCCCGAAATCAGCCGGGTTGATAGCGCGGAAGTTGCCACAGACGGATTCGCAATAAAGATGCCGGCTTTTTGCCGCGTCGGCGCGCAGGAAGTTCAACACGGCGTTAGAGAAATCGTTGCATTTGGCGTAAACTTTTGTTGTGGTTTTCATTCATCCCTTTAATGCTGGGATGAGGACAGTAAGTCGGGATGATCGTTCGCAACTCTCCGCGATTTCTTACCATGATCGCTTCGCTCGTGCACGGTTCGATCCGAATGCCTTCGCGCGCCAGCTATTCCGTCGCCCTGCCGGCATGAGGGTGTCCGTCATTCTCTGAAAACGCCTGAATCCGCCGCTTGAACGGATCGATGATCGCATTCCCCGTCGAGCGCGCGATCCTGCGCCCGGCATTGACCGCCGGCGCCGCGATCATGCTGGCGTTTCCTGTCTCCGGATCGCTGCCGCTTCCAGCCTTTTTCTTGATCCAGCTCATGCCAATAAAGGAGTGTCGCCGTCCAAGTCCTGCGCCCGCGCAACTCTTTGCAACTCTTCCGTCATCCGGGGAGGCCGGCTGAGAGGTAATCCCACGGCACTGAACGGGAGGCGTCCACAATCTGCCGTTGCACGACCACAACACCCCGGTGTGGATTTTCCGGCATGCAGATCTCCCAAACAATATTAATAGTCGTCAAAGACACATGGCACCAATTCTCACGGGTGGGAGATGGATTTAAATCTATTCCAAGCGTCTACCGGGCGCGAACCGCGCAGTCTCGATCACCTGCCTTTGACCAGACGGCACGCGGTTCGAATTCGCGGCGATAAAGAGTACTTATACAATGAAGGCCCGAGGACGACTCAATCGTTGCAGAGCTGGCGCAGATTAACCGGCTCCTGGAAGGTGGGCTTTCTAGAGTGTTTACAGGGCGTAATCCTGCGAAATGGGATGCGTCATCTTGACGCGGCGCGGTGGCATACAGATCTCGTACTTAAACGCGAGAAACA
>JBOHJU010000118.1:0-8037 GCA_050728755.1 Methylocella sp. | reverse complement strand
GCATGGAGCCGCGCGTGCTTGCCGAGAGAACCCCGCGATCGATCAGTGTCAGAGCCGCGTAGAGCTGGTCGGTGAAATAGGCCGACCGGCGGCAGTCATAGGCGAGGGTCGCGATAGCCGACAGCGTGTTCTGATTCCCGTGCTCCCTTCCGAAGCCCGTCTCCATTCCCCAAATGGCGATAAGCGGCCCCGGCGGAACGCCGTAGCGTGCCTGGATGGACGCGAAGAGTGCCGCATTGGATTGTTTGAGCGCGCGCCCGCGCGACGCGATGACCGAGCCGCCACGCTTGGCGAGAAACTGACCAAGCGACAAATGGAAGCTCCTCTGGCCCCGGTCAGCGGCGATGGTCGCCGTCGCATAGTTTGTCGCCAAGAGGGCTGCGGCCGCGGAGGCGCTGACACCCCTTGCCCTCGCCTCATCGGCGAACTGCTTCTTCCACGTCTCGAAGCCGGCAGCCGTGCTGCCGCACTGCGCGGCGTCCGCTTTGTTGGCCATCCACACGAGCGCCGCCAAGGCTGCGATGGTAACCGTCTTGAACTGCCCGCTCCTAGTCATTCGGAACTCCTTTCACACGCTTTGTAAAGTCGATTCGCTGGCTCGCCATTCCCGGCCGAGGCGAGGAGTGATCGCCAACTATAGCGCCCCTAAAGATCCGTGCCCTTCATGTCAAAATGTAGCCGCGCTGCCCAGCAGGGCCACCACGAGGGCCCAAATGTGGAAGCTGGTCATCGGATGAGAGGGTCGCATCCGGTTATCCGTCTTAGCCCAGCGTAACGGCAGTTCTTGGTGCAAAGCAAACATGCAAACTAATTCACTGCCGTCGCATCGCTGTGTTGGGTTCAGCTCCGCGCTACTGCAATTCCGGGGTTTCGTCAAAAAGCCTTTGATGCTCGGCGGCGGCATAACGATCGGTCATCCCGGCGATGTAATCGCAGACGACGCGCGCCCGGCGCGGTTCGCTAGTGCCCGTCTTGGCGGCGGCCTCCGCCCATTCGGCCGGCATCAGATCCGGGGCTGTGAAAAACCGGAAAAAAAGATCGCGAATTATCATACCTGCTTGATCGCGAATACGGACGAGGCGTTGGTGCCGGTAGATGTTTGTTAACAAAAAGCTCCTGATCGCGTTATCGGCACTCGCCGCCGATCCGGAAAACACGATCAGCGGCGCGCGCTGCGCCCGCACGTCCGCGACGCTTGCGGCCCCCGCTGCTTCGATCCGCCGCCGGCTCTCAACGATTGCATCCTCGATAAAAAGCGCGATCAGCCGGCGCACGAGCTCATGAACGGCACGCACCGGTTCGAGGCCAGGATAAAGCGCCGCGATCTCGCCGCCGATGTCACGCAGAAAATCGACCTCGCCAATTTGGGCAAAATCGATGAAGTCCGCGCGCAAGGCGTCGTCGAGGTCATGCGCGTTATAGGCGATGCCGTCGGCGAGCGACGCGGCCTGCGCCTCGGCGGAAGCGAAATGCGCAAGTTCGAGATCATGAACCGCATTATATTCAAGGATCACCGCGGGAAGTCCGTGTTTCGCATAACGCGCGGCCACCCTGCCATCGGCTCGCAAAAGCGGGCCGTTATGCTTGACGAGCCCTTCCAAAGTTTCCCAAGTCAGATTGAGTCCATCGAAGGCCGCGTAGCGGCGTTCGAGCTTGGTGACAATTCGCAGCGCCTGGGCGTTATGATCAAAGCCGCCGTAAGGAGCCATGAGTTCGTCGAGCACATCCTCGCCGGTGTGGCCAAACGGCGTGTGGCCAAGATCATGGGCAAGCGCAAGCGCCTCGGCGAGATCGTCGTCGAGGCCGAGCGCGCGGGCGAGCGTGCGGGCGATTTGCCCGACTTCGAGCGAATGGGTGAGCCTGGTGCGGAAATGGTCGCCCTCATGCGGAACGAAGACCTGCGTCTTGTGGGCGAGCCTCCGGAACGCCGTGCAATGGATGATGCGGTCGCGATCGCGCTGAAATACCGAGCGCGATGGCGAACGAGGCTCCGCGATCAAGCGTCCGCGGCTTCGTGCCGCGTCAGTGGCGTAAGGCGCGTGCGGAGGGACGGCAGCGAAAGCGAAGGCGGGAGAAAAGTGGTAAGCTGGCATGAAAACCTGGATTGCGCCGCTCGCCTCATTGCGGCCGCGAGCCTCGCGACGTATCTTACTTTGTGCAAGTGGAGGCAAGTGCGCGGGCGCGCCTCCCTTTGTCCAAGCGCACTCTCGAGGAAGTCAATATGAACGAGGCAACAGCGGAAGCCGCCGTCGAACTCACCGAAACCGCCGCGCGGCGCATCGCGGAGATCTTACAGAGCGAGCCGGCGGGCGCGTTTTTGCGCATCGGAGTCGACGGCGGCGGATGCTCGGGCTTTACCTATACCTACAACATCTCGACTGAACATACTACCGGCGATCTCGTGATCGAGCGCGACGGCGCGAGGGTCGCGATCGATCCGGTGTCGCTCGATCTGCTGCGCGGCTCAAGGATCGATTTCATCGACGATCTGATGGGCCGGATGTTCACAATCGACAATCCAGCGGCGACGGCGTCCTGTGGCTGCGGATCGAGTTTTGCCATCTAAAGCGATCGAAGCGGCTAAGATGAAGCACGATCCAGTTGCAGTCGCACGCGCGAGTTATAAAGCCTATGTCGACAAGGACCGTGCGGCGATCGAGGCGCTGATCGCAGACGACTTCCATTTCACAAGCCCGCTCGACAACCGCATCGACCGCGCGACCTATTTTGCGCGCTGCTGGCCGAACAGCGCGACGCTCGCGGGGTTCGACCTCATTCATATTGTGCCGGATGGCGATCTTGTGTTCGTCACCTACGAGGGCCGAAGCACGAGCGGCAAACGCTTCCGTAACAGCGAAGTCCTAACGGTTCACGACGGGAAGATCGTCAATGTTGAAGTTTATTTCGGCTGGGCGATTCCGCACGAGGCCGCGGAAGGCGGCTTCGTCAATCCCGAGAAGGGCTGAGGGCTCGCGCCACATTCGTCCATCTCAAAAGGTCAATACGCCGTCCCGTCTAAAGGGCGCCTGCAAGGGACAAAAAAGCAAGAAACGACTTCTGTATAAGGATTTCTTGCCCAGGCGGAATTGTTGCATTCCACGCGGAACTCGCTCGCGGCTTGAATAGAGATTTCGCGTGTGGCATCGTGAGATTTGGCGTCTTTATAGCACGGAGGCAACGGTGGCGAAAATAGTCCCGAATCTTTGGTACACTGAAAAAGCAGAAGAAGCGGCCGCATTCTACGCATCGGTGCTGCCTAATTCCAAAGTGGACAGTGTTACGGCACTCCCTGCGGACAGTCCGAGCGGCCCGGCCGGTTCTGTGAAGATAGTTGAGTTCACCCTGATGGGGCAGCCGTTCATGGCCTTCAGCGCGAGGACATTTGACGAATTTAACCATTGCATATCGTTCATGGTTCAATGCGACGATCAGGCCGAAATTGACAGGCTTTGGGCGGCGTTGTCGGAAGGCGGTAAGATCGAGCAGTGCGGATGGTTGAAAGACCGCTATGGGCTCTTTTGGCAAATCGCGCCGACGGTGCTTGGGGATATGATGAAGGATTCGGATCGGGTGCGCGCCGGGCGCGTTGCCGAAGCAATGTTGAAAATGATCAAGCTCGACATCGAGAGTTTGAAGAAGGCATATGAGGGACGTTCGCCTTGATTCTTGTGAAGCGAACGGATGGCATAGTTCAAGGTATCATTATCCCGCCGCTTCTTGCGCGCATCCGCGACGTCGAGACCGATGCTTACCGCGCCCGCACGTCACGGCTAATTCCGGGCCTCTATTGGGAGCAAAAGCTTCGCTGACCGGATCGAGGTTGCGGGATACGCCCGAGCCGCCGCCGCTTGGTCTCGTCCGTCACCGTTCGACACCGGTACGGCTGTAACCTTGCAAAGCGTTGACAAATATGTCACCATAAGTCTAATGCAAGACACGCGGCAGATTTCATGGATCAAGGCGGCACGTAAGGAATTCGAAGAATTTCCGGAAGACGTGCGGAGCGACATGTTCGACGCGCTCACCATCGCGGCCGAGGGCGGCAAGTCCGACAAGGCAAAGCCCTTCAAGGGCGTTGACGGCGGCATGTTCGAGATTGCGCTCCGGTATCGCGGCAACGCTTTCCGCGCGCTCTATGCCGTCAAGATCGACGCGGACATATGGGTGATCCACGCCTTTCAGAAGAAATCGAAGTCAGGGATAAAAACGCCGCAAATGGAGGTCGATCTTATCCGCGAACGGCTCAAGCGATTGAAAGAGGCTTTGAAATGAAAACCGGCGACATGGAACTTGTGCGCGGAAGCGGCAACGTCTACCGCGACTTTGGCCGGCCCAACGCGGGGCTTGAACAGGCGCGCGCCATGATCGCGGCGAAGATCATTACTATCCTCGATGAACGCAAGCTCTCGACCCGCGAAGCCGAGAAACTGACGGGCATTTCGCATTCCGAATTCTCTCGCATCCGCAACGCCCAGCTTCGCCGCTTCACGCTCGACCGGATGATTGCCGTGCTCGGCAAGCTCGACGCGGACGTTGAGGTCAACTTCACCTTCGCCCCTCGTCAGCATGGCGCACTCGCTACACCGCATGGACGATGATGAGCGAAGCCCATTTCAGTCACATATTCAGGGGACAGCGGTCGAGAATGGCGAGATCGATGTTCACGATCTGGCGGCCCAAAAGCTACGTGATGGCGATCTTGTCGGATTTTTTCAGGTTGCATGTTTGGCAGAGAATCTGGATGTTCGCCTCGGAATTCCCGCCGCCTTTGGCGACAGGGATGATGTGGTCGAAATGCAGTTCCTGCTTCGATCCACAACGCACACAACTACCACCATCCCTCGCCCATACCAGCAATTTGACCTCCTCCGGAATAGGATCGCGCTTAGGCCCGGACTTCTGGAACTCGATCGCCGCTTCCAGATTAGCAACCGCAGCACGCAGACTTGGCAAGTATAAGACGTGATTCTCCACGATGTCGGCCACCTTGTAGACCCTGATCGCCATCTCTCAGCCCTGCTCCTTCAGTTGCGCCCGAATTTGAATCGACTAATGTGCGCATAAGACCCCAATGGGAACCTGATGCGTAGCCGCGATCGCGCGCTCGGCGCGACGCTCGGAACTTGCCCGAAGCTTCCGGCTCCCCCAGAGTCAGGCACCCTTCATCGCTGATCGTCTTATCTCTGTCCGGGGATTTTTCGCCTTTCCGGGGCCGCTGGCGCCCGGACTTAGAGGAAACGTCGCCAAGCGGGACTTACCAGCAAATGGAATTCATTAATGGTGCCATTGGCTGGGCCATCTCGATCACCGACGGACAGGGGTGACTTCAAGCGCACGCCGCACCGCCTCTGGATCGCCTACAATCGCTTTGAGATAGGCGCGGGCCGGTTGATCCGGCGCGGTGCGCCCTTGCTCCCAGTCCCGCAAGGTGCCGAGCGGGATGTGGTAGCGTTCGGAAAATTCCTCCTGCGTTAGCCCGAGCGCGCGGCGCAACGTTTTTATACGCGGCACACGTCTAGCCGTGCGCAGCTCTTCGGTTGCCATGGGACGCGCATCGAAATCGGCATCCGCCGCCGCCTCAATCTCCGCTTCCGTCATCGGCTGCATGGGCGTATCCGGAAACGGCCGTTCAGTGCCGCCAGTGAGCACCTCGACAACCGTGCCGTCAGACCGAATTCTCGCGATAGTAGACGTCTTGCTCATGTTTTTCCGCCCGCCGGGCCGAGATTAGCCGAATGTGTTCACCGCGCCCGGTATAAGTCACATGCAGGATCACGCGTCGCACATGCCAAGCAAATTGATGCGTTCTTCGCCATAGTGTACGCGCTCGTCGATCCACTCGACCCCAAGGGATCGCGGAACGCCTTGACCGCCTCGTGGAAGGCGACGCCATGTGCCCGCCAGTTGGCGGCAGCCTTGTCATCATCCCATTCGAACGCATGTTTGTTCATAACGTACTGGTTATCAGTAGTTCTGTCTAATGTTTAAGGTAAGGAAGGTAGCCACGGAAGCGTAACCTTAGAAATACCAGCTGTGTTCGCCACGGAAAGCCGCACCATGAGACGGCGAATTCCTCGCTTGCCGCCGCATGATTGTTTCACCCAGTCCCCCGCACGAAATCCAAAGCCGCGCTTCTTGCGCCTGCGCGGCCCGGCGCAAGGTTAAAACACCTTTAACCGCGGCCTGATAATTTGGCGCAATGCTCGCGGGCCTCACGGCGCGCGACGCTTAGCGCAGGATCGGATGTAAAGCCCCGCCCTGCTCTAAGCCTTTTGTTTCGCACCGCTTTTGCCGCGAGACTGGTTTTTTCGCGGCTCGCGCGCGCCGCCGCCGCGGCCGGCGGACGGATCAAGACAAAATGGAAGCGGTGGAAGGGCGCGGCATAAAATGCGGACAACGGCAAGGTTCACGGCTCTCGATCGCATTCCGGAATCCTTGTGCGCGTTCGCGATGCGGCGCGGCGCCGAGGTCGCCGGCCTCGGCCTGATCGGCGCGACGGCAGGGTTTGGCTTGGCTTTGGCGTCCTGGTCGGTCCAGGACCCGAGCTTTAATCATGCGGCCTCGGGGCAGGTTCACAATCTCCTCGGCGCACCGGGGGCCGTTGCCGCCGACCTCGGCATGCAAATGCTCGGCCTCTCAGTGATCGCGTTTGTTACTCCGGTGAGCTTTTGGGGGTGGCGGCTCATCGCCGCCCGGCGCCTCGAACGGGTCAAGGCCCGGCTGGTGCTATGGCTCGGCGGCGGAGTGTTGTCCGCGGGGCTCGCCGCAATGCTGCCGGTCACCGCCCGCTGGCCCTTGCCGACAGGCCTCGGAGGGGTCGTGGGCGACGCGATTCTCGCGGTTCCTAGCCGCATGCTCGCCGGGCACGGCACCGGAATGCTAGTACTTGCCGCCATCCTGGCGGGCGGCGCGATCGTCTGTTTGTCGGCCTCGATCAGCCTGCGCGATTATGCGTCGGCGAATTTGGGCGAGGACGAGGAAGACCCCTTGCCGGACCGCAGTAACGCGCCGGTGCCGGAGGATCAAGACGCCGCCGGCGAGCCAGGCTTCGCGCTCGTTTTGCTCGGCGCCATCATTCATGTCGGTCTCAGCCTGCAGGCGGCGGTGGCCCGGCAAATCGCGCGCCGGCGCGCGCCGCCACCGCCCGCGTCGCCGGCGCCGTGGCGGCAGCCCGAAGGCGCTTTCGAGCGGCCGCTCGATCTCGCCACCGAGCCGCTGCATTGGCACCCGTCCGAACCGGGAGAGTCCAATTTCGACGCCAGCACCTATGCCCCGCCCGCCGTCCGCGCGGCAAGCAGGGGAACCCCGCCGGGGCAAAACCTTGACCACGATCACGACATCTACGCGCCGCGCCGGGTCATCGCAGCGGCCGCCGGCGCGCTAAAGCCCGGATCGCGGGCGCTGAAGGAGGTGCAGTCCTCGTTGCTCGATCGGCTGGCGCGGCACGTCTATATTTTGCCGCCGTTGCGCATCCTCGGCGAGCCCAAGAAGCCAGCCGCGAATAAGGTCTCCGAGGACGCGCTCAGCCAGAACGCGAGACTGCTCGAAGGCGTGCTCGAGGATTTTGGCGTCAAGGGCGAGATCATTCAGGTGCGGCCGGGTCCGGTGGTGACGCTTTACGAGCTGGAGCCTGCGCCGGGCATCAAATCCTCGCGGGTGATCGGCCTTGCCGACGACATCGCGCGTTCGATGTCGGCCGTCTCGGCCCGGGTCGCCGTGGTTCAGGGGCGCAACGCCATCGGCATCGAATTGCCGAACCAGCGGCGCGAGACCGTGTATCTGCGCGAATTGCTCGGGTCCCAGGATTTCGAGAATACCAAACACCGGCTGGCGATCGCGCTCGGCAAGACAATCGGCGGCGAGCCGATCATCGTCGATCTCGCCAGAATGCCACATCTTCTCGTCGCGGGCACGACGGGATCGGGCAAGTCGGTTGCCATTAACACGATGATACTGTCGTTGCTCTATCGGCTGAAACCGCAGGAATGCCGCCTCATCATGATCGATCCGAAAATGCTCGAATTGTCGGTCTATGAC
>JBOHJU010000117.1:0-8143 GCA_050728755.1 Methylocella sp. | reverse complement strand
CGTTAAGCCCATGCAGGGTGACTAGAGCGATCGCCGCGCCTTCGAGACGCTCCGCCTCGGCGTTGGAAAGACGCAGCCGCTCGCGCAGGCGCGCCGCGTCCTCGGGTAGTTCGACACAAAGCGCAGCAAGACGCAGGAGCGGATCTTGTGGCGGGACGATCGCCGCGACGCGCCGCAGCCGCGCCGGATTTGGCACGCATGCGATAAGCGGATGGAGCAGCCCGTCGGCGCAAATGTCCGCGCAAACCCTAGCCGCCTGCCTTGCGGAAAGAAGTTTTAGAAGCTCGACGCGTACTCTTTCGCGCGAGAGGCGCGCAAGGCCGCCTTTCTGGCGAATGGCCGCTAAACGCCCAGCTGAATCGAGCAAACCTTCGCCGAAATCGGCGGAAAAGCGGAAGAAGCGCAGGATGCGCAGATAGTCCTCGGCGATGCGCCGCGCGGGCTCGCCAATGAAGCGCACTCTGCGCGCCGCGATGTCGCCGAGGCCGCAAGTGTAATCGAACAGCGTTCCGTCGCGGGTCATGGAAAGCGCGTTCATCGTGAAATCGCGGCGCAAGGCATCGGTCTCGAAAGAGCGGCCGAACCTGACTTTCGCGTGGCGCCCGTCCGTCGCGATGTCCTCGCGCAAGGTTGTCACTTCGAAAGTCCTCTCCCCGGCGAGCACCGTGACCGTGCCGTGCGCGACGCCGGTTGGAACGACGCGCAAGCCCGCCGTCGTTGCCCGCGCCATGACCGCTTCGGGCAAATGGGTCGTCGCGAGATCGATTTCATGGGCCGGCCGGCCCAGGAGCGTGTTGCGTAAGGCGCCGCCGACGATGCGGGTTTCCTCGCCAACTTGATCGAGCGCGGCAAAAACGGCGAGCAAATCTTTGTCGTCGAACAGCACGGCGAGGGCCTCCGGTGCCTCTATGCCCCGTCTCCCGGTTTCCGCTTGGCTCATTGGATGCGCCCTGGCACAAGCTTCCCGTTTTCAATGTGGGCCGGGACATAGGCGCCTTCGTGCCGCGGGGCGAAAATACCGAAGGCGATCATGCCGGCGACGGCGATCGCAAGGCCGGCCAAAGTCAGCGTCGAGACAGCACCCTTCGTCCAATGTTCCATCGCGAAGGGATAGTTTTGCTGCAAAATGAGATAGATCGTGTAGACGGCAAACGGCAAGGCGAACAGCAAAACAGGTTCGAGGATGGCGCGCCACATCAGGAAGAGAGCCTTTCGTAGAGATTACGTAAATAACCCGAAGTCACGCCCCAAAGCTCCGCGCAAGACAGGGAATAGCGATTGGTCCCGAAAATCGCCTTTCGCGGCATTATCGCGCCCGAATTTACAATGCCTGTTTTCGCGGGGTCTATTTGTGATCAAAATGGTTTGAACACGACGAGAATAACAATCGCGGCCATGAGAACCGCCGGAACCTCGTTAACGATCCGGAAAAAACGAGAGCTATGCCGGTTTGTTTCTTCCGCCAAATTCTTCCGGACTTTGGCGAAATATCCGTGCAGCGCGCTGAGCGCGATCACCAGGGCGAATTTTGCGTGAAACCAGCCCGCATGCAGAAAGTCAGCCTGAACCGCGAGCGTAAGGCCGGTTGCCCAGGTCGCGAGCAAAGCGGGCAGCATGATCGCGCGCATGAGCTTGCGTTCCATCACCATAAAAGTTCTCGCTTGCCGGGAGCCGTTCGGTGCTTCCACATGATAGACGAAGAGCCGCGGCAGATAGAGCATCCCCGCCATCCAAGAGACGAAGGCTAAGATGTGCAGCACCTTGATCGAGAGATAAAGATTGCTCATTTAGCGGAGTCCCCACGAAGGAAATCGAGCATAAGCTCGATATGTTGAAGAGGCGTACACGGCAAGACGCCGTGGCCAAGGTTGAAAATATGCGGCCTTCCCCGGAAGGCGGAGAGGATTTGTTGCACCCCGGTCTCAAGCGCAAGGCCGCCCGCGGCAAGCGCCAACGGATCGAGATTGCCTTGCAACACCAGACCTCGATCGAATGTTTTCGCAGCCCATCGTGGATCGGCGGAGCTATCAAGCCCAAGCGCGTTGATGCCGGTGCGCGTCGCGAAATCCTTGAGATGGTGGCCTGCGCCTTTCGGAAAACCGATCACGCGGGCATCCTTATGGCGCAGCCGGAGGCCGGCGACGATTGCCTCGACCGGCATCAGACACCAACGCTCAAATTCGGCGAAGGGCAGGACGCCAGCCCAGGTATCGAAGATTTGCACGGCCTCGACACCGGCTTCGATCTGCCGGCCAAGATAGTCGATCGACGCTTGGACCAGCCGTTCAATGAGACGCTGAAACAGATCGCGCTGGCGGTAGGCAAACAGACGGGCCGGTGCCTGATCGAGCGTGGATTTGCCGGCAATCATATAGCATGCAAGCGTCCATGGCGCGCCGCAAAAGCCAATCAATGCGGTTTCGGCGGGAAGGCGCGTTTTGACGAGCTGGATTGTCTCGAAAACCGGACTCAACCGCCGACAATCTAGCCGCGGCTTCAGCTTCGCGAAATCCGCAGCGGTCAAAATCGGATCGAGTTTTGGTCCTTCATCTGGTTCGAAGGCTACCTTTTGGCCAAGGGCATCGGGAATAACCAGGATGTCGCTGAACAGAATGGCGGCATCGAAGCCAAACCGCCGCACCGGTTGCAAGGTTGCTTCCGCCGCGAGTGACGGTGTGTAACAAAACTCGAGAAAGGAAGGGGTCTTGGCGCGCAGTGCCTGATATTCCGGGAGATAGCGCCCGGCTTGCCGCATCAGCCAAACAGGGGGTGGAAAACAAACCTCGCCGTTCATGACCCTAAGCAACGGTTTTGCAGGGGGTAGCGGTTTGCCTTCCAAATCCAAAATCCCTTCAAAATCTAAGAATCTTCTTTATAGTTGTTGTCTTTGTCTGATTAGGACTGGGTTAGGCGTATTCGCCGGTTTGCACAAGCCGGTGGCGGTATCGTGCATATCCACTTTTTCAACAAGCCATGGCGAGCGATTGGGACTTCAACTTTTCATTAATCATTCAAATAGGATGAGGCTACGGCCGGTTTTTCGACTCATAGGTTTCTGCGTTGTCCTCCAGATTCACAGGGACGCGCTTGTTATTGTTCAGCCTGCGATAGGGGTGGATGAACTTTGCTAATTTGTCCAACAAAATGGTTGCCAGCGGGCGGGAGCGCCAGTTATCCCGCTTTCTCCCCGGCATTCCCTTGTATTTAGGGAAAACCATGGCGGGGCATGAAAACGCGTGGGGCGTCATTACTTCCATTTGCATCTCATTTCCGACGCGACGGGCGAAACCCTGATCGCCGTGAGCCGCGCTGTCGCGGCGCAATACGAAGGGGTGTCGTCGCTCGAGCATGTTTATCCCCTCGTGCGCAGCAAGGGGCAGCTCGACAAGGCAATCGCCGCAATCGAGGCGGCGCCGGGGATCGTGTTGTTCACCCTGGTCGATCAGGATTTGGCCGCGCGTCTCGAAGCGGCGTGCAAAGAGTCGAACGTCCCCTGTCTGTCGGTTTTGCAGCCAATCGTGAACCTTTTTCAGTCCTACATCGGAACGGCTTCAAAGCATCGCCCCGGCGCCCAGCACATGCTCAACGCGGAATATTTCAAACGTATCGAAGCCCTGAATTTCACGATGATGCATGATGACGGGCAGCAAACCGAAAATTTCGAGGCGGCCGATGTGGTGCTTCTGGGGGTGAGCCGCACTTCGAAGACGCCAACGAGCATCTATCTTGCCAATCGAGGCGTCAAAACGGCGAACATTCCCTTGGTGCCGGATGTCCCATTGCCGGAGCCGGTTTTGGCATTGCGCAATCCTCTCGTCGTCGGGCTACTGGCTTCGGCGGAGCGCATCGTCCAGATTCGCGAGAATCGTCTTATCGCATTGAACGCAAATCCCGATTCACCTTATGTGGATCGTCTCCTGGTCGCGGGCGAACTCGCGCGGGCACGCAAGCTTTGCGCCGAGCATGGCTGGCCGGTTATCGATGTGACGCATCGCTCGATCGAGGAAACTGCGGCGGCGGTGATCGATCTTTACAAGATTCATCAGTTGAAATTCATAGCCTCGTCATGACAGGATTTTGGCGCGGCAAGGCGCCGCTTGTTCTTGCCTCGGAAAGTCCTGGCCGGCAGGGCCTCCTTAGGGCCGCCGGGATCCCGTTCGAGATTTCCACTGCTGCGATAGATGAACGCGAGATCGAAGCGCCGCTAGTGGCGTCGGGTGCCAACGTCCGCGACATTGCTCTTCATCTTTCTCGTGCCAAGGCTTTGCTGGTCAGCGGGAAAAAGCCAGGACGGCTCGTTATCGGCGCGGATCAGACGCTCTGTCTTGAAGGCCGCCTCTTTGGTAAACCGGCCGGCCGCGCGGCGGCGACGGCGCAACTCGAAGCTTTGTCCGGCCGCACCCATGAACTTTATTCAGGCTGCTGCGTCGCGCGCGAAAATACCCTTCTTTTCGAAACGGTTGGCGTCGCCCGACTAAGCTGCCGACGACTTTCCCCGGCATTCATCGACGCCTATATGACGCAAGCCGGCGAAGCTCTCCTTAACAGCGCCGGGGCCTATCAAATCGAGGGCCCCGGTATCCAACTCTTTGATGCGATCGATGGCGATCATGCGACGATCCTTGGGCTTCCCCTTTTGCCGCTCCTGAAATTCCTGCGCGAGGAAGGAAGTCTCCTTTCGTGAAATCTCCGGCTCACGGCAAACCAAAGGCATGTGTCATCGGCTGGCCGGTCGCCCATTCGCGGTCGCCGCTGATTCACCGCTTTTGGCTGGAAAGCCTCAAGATCGAGGGGTCCTACGAACTGGCCGCGGTCGCGCCGGCCGATTTTCCTGCCTTTGCGCGCGATCTCGCGCGGCAGGGCTATGCCGGTGCGAATGTGACCTTGCCGCATAAGCAAGCGGCGTTCGAGCTCTGCGATGTCACGACAGAAACGGCGGCCGCATTGAAAGCCGTGAATACCTTGTGGATAGAGGCGGGAAAACTTTGCGGCGACAACACCGACGCCGCCGCTTTTGTGGATGCCTTGGATCAGGATGCGCCCGGATGGGACATTTACTCCAGGGAGGCAGTGGTTCTTGGCGCCGGCGGAGCCGCGCGGGCCATTGTCTATGCGCTCAAACTGCGCGGAATGAAGCGCATTGTTTTGCTCAATCGCAGCCAAGAGCGCGCTTTGGGGCTTGCTTCGGACCTTGGCGCATCGATCGAGGTTGGAGATTTCCCCGATCTGCCCGGCGTGCTTCCCCGCGCCAATCTTCTCGTCAATACGACTTCGCTCGGGATGCGTGGCGAGCCGCCGCTCGCGATCGATCTCGCGCCTCTGCCGCCGGACGCCGTCGTCAACGATATCGTCTATATTCCACTCGAAACCGCGCTGATAAGGGCGGCACGCGCGCGGGGGCTCCGGGCGGTTTCCGGCATCGGCATGCTGTTGCATCAGGCGGCGCCGGGGTTCGAGCGATGGTTCGGCGTGAAACCTTGCGTGACGCCGGAGCTGCGTGGCTTGGTCGAGGCGGATATTGCGGCGGCGGCATAATGTTTGTTTTGGGCCTTACGGGGTCGATCGGCATGGGAAAATCGACCGCCGCCGCGATGTTTCGCGCCGAGGGAATCCCGGTCCACGACTCCGACGCCGTGGTCCACACGCTCTACCGTGGTGAAGCCGCGCCTGCAATCGAGGCAGCGTTTCCGGGGACCACGCGCAATGGCGTCGTCGACCGCGGCCTCCTTGGCGCCATGGTGCTCGGCGATCCGGCGGCGCTGGCGCGGTTGGAAGCGATCACGCATCCGTTGGTTGCGGCGCGCCGCGACGCTTTCCTGGACGAGGCGAGAAGAAAGGCCGCACCGCTCGTCGTTCTCGAGGTCCCCTTGCTGTTCGAGACGAACGGCGACCGCAAGGTCGATGCCGTGGTTCTCGTGACCGCGCCGGAAGCTGTGCAAAAGGAGCGGGTGAGCCGGCGGCCGGGTATGACACCGCAGCGGCTTGCCGCCATATTGGCAAGACAGATGCCGGATGCGGAAAAACGCGCGCGTGCGCATTTCATCATCGATTCTGATGGCGAATTTGCCGCCACCGGGCGGCAAGTGCGGGCGATTTTACGAGCGCTCGCTGGAGCCAAGAGCAAGCTTTGAGGTTTTGGCATGCTGGAAATCATCCTCGACACGGAGACGACCGGGCTTGACCCTAGCAACGGGCACAGAATCGTCGAGATCGGTTGCGTCGAGCTTTTGAATTGCATCCCGACCGGCGGGATTTTCCACGCCTATCTCGATCCCGAGCGGGACATCCCTGAGGAAGCCTTCCAAGTGCATGGGCT
The DNA here is from genome assembly GCA_050728755.1 of Methylocella sp. GTDB lineage: Bacteria > Pseudomonadota > Alphaproteobacteria > Rhizobiales > Beijerinckiaceae > Methylocapsa. Next base: position 1,827 of record JBOHJU010000117.1, on the reverse strand, counting down.
TTCCGCGGAATTTCTGGCGGGCAAGCCGGTCTTTGCGAAAATCGCCGGAGATTTCCTGAAATTCGCGGGCGGCGCCAAGATCGTCGCGCACAATGCCGAATTCGATATGCGATTCCTTAACGCGGAACTCGGACGCCTCGGGATCGAGCCGATTGCATCCGATCGCGTGATCGACACGCTGGCACTGGCCCGCCGCAAATACCCGGGCGCGGCGAACAGTCTCGACGCGCTTTGCGCGCGCTACGGCATCGATATGTCGCGGCGGAGCAAACATGGCGCCTTGCTTGATGCTGGAATTCTTGCGGAAATCTATGCCGAATTGACCGGCGGGCGCCAGGCAGCTCTCGTTTTCGCCCAGAGCGCCGCTTCGATCGGGAGTGGCGGGGCAAACCTTCTCAGACAAAGGTCGCGCCCCCTCCCCCCGCGGCTCAGCATCGGCGCGCTGTCCCGTCACCACGCTTTTGCCGCCACGCTCGGCGCTGCGCCGGTCTGGGACGCCTATTTGCCTGCGGCCGGACAAGCCAAGCGCGCATGATCGTCTCTTTATTGTTGTTGTCGAATCTTTGAATTTAAACCCCCGTTTTCAGACGGAAAGAAGCTTTAGCCGTTTTTTGTTCATAGACTGGCTCCTTGAAATGGGCACACCGCTATGAGCTACACGTCGCGTCCACATCGTCTAGGTCACGAAGCATCGCTACAAGGTGCTGGAGGATGGGCTGCGGCTGCGGATAGGAACGATTATCCTTCAGGTGTGCGAGGAACCGGGCGTTCAGATCATTCCGGTGTTTTGGCCGGGAACACGTGCAGATGGGATTCCCGAACTTGGGTAAGTGCACCTCGGCGCGGCATTTCTGGGCCCGTGGCTACTTCTCCACCACGCGCGGCAACTTCACGGACGATGTCGTACTTTAGTATCTTCAGGAGCACGAACCTGCCGGCGTCAGCCGGTAGGTATTCACCTTATTTATTGATTTTACTGGTGCCGGTTGCAGGATTCGAACCCGCGGCCTACTGATTACAAATCAGTTGCTCTACCAACTGAGCTAAACCGGCATTTCAGAGTTGCCGCCGAATTTCGTGACGGGCGCTTGGACCCGGCGCCGATTCTCGATTGATGCGAGGCCGTACCGACTCCGTGCTTGAATGCTACATTGGCGGCGGGTTTTGGCAACAGGTTTTAGAACGAAGCGGGGAAGTTTGGGGGCCGGATAGGGCAGCGGCGAATCGCGACCACCCCGGCCCGGAAGCCATGCTAATCCTCGCACCAGAAGACTGCCCAAACAAGCCGGATCATTGTGGCTTTTTGGACACATTGTCCGGATAAGGTCGTCTGGGAACGATCGGGGACTGGCCGCAGGTCCTTGAAAATGGTAGGAGATTGGTTCCATGCGGAACAGGTTGTGAATGCCGAGGGTTTTGCTGCTGGCCATCGCGCGCATCTTATTGGCCGGCGCGGCGTGCCTCGCGTTCGCGGGTTGTTCGAGCCTCCCTGGGATCGGGCCGAGCGCGGGCGACGTTGTTGAGGAAGCTGGCGCGGGGGCCGCGCAACGCTACGAACTCGTCGATATAAATTCCAACGTCATCGCAATATTGCGGCAGCGCGGGCCGAACAGCTTTCTTGCCCACTTTGGCGACTATCGGCCGTCGGTCGAACCTCGCATTGGCGTTGGCGACACGGTCTCGGTGACAATTTGGGAAGCGGGCGCGGGCGGCCTCTTTTCGGCGCCTCTCGTTGCCGACCGGTTCACTACCGGCTCGAAAAGCGCGACGATCCCCGATCAGGTCGTTGGACGGGACGGCGCAATCACAGTTCCCTATGCCGGCCGT
>JBOHJU010000116.1:0-8159 GCA_050728755.1 Methylocella sp. | reverse complement strand
ATTATGAGGACGAGGAAAAAACAACCATGAGCGATGTCGCCGAGCGCGTGAAAAAGATTGTAGTGGAGCACCTCGGTGTCGATGCCGACAAAGTCACCGACAGCGCCAATTTCATGGAGGACCTTGCCGCCGATTCGCTCGATACGGTCGAGCTCGTCATGGCGTTCGAGGAGGAGTTCGGCGTCGAAATTCCGGACGATGCCGCGGAAACCATCCTGACAGTCGGCGACGCCATCAAGTTTCTTGAGAAAGCATCCGCTGCTTGATTTCTTTCGAGCAAGCGTGGCCAAGCAGCAAAGTGACTTAAGTTTGGAACGGATGCTCCCACGCGCCAGCGAATCCGGGCAAAAAACTTTACGCCTCTGTGGGCCGCCGGCGCGATGGGCCGCTCCTCCAACGAACGCCGGTGCAATGGGGGGCGGCAACGCCGGCAGGAATAGCCGCAAGGTCGTCTATGATGCGCAGGGTAGTTGTCACGGGTCTCGGCATGGTCTCGCCGCTCGCCTGTGGAGTCGAGCCGAGCTGGGGCCGTTTGTTGGCGGGTCAAAGCGGCGCCCGCCGCATCGAAGGGTTCGACGTCTCCGATCTGGCCTGCAAGATCGCCATGCCGGTGCCGCGTGGCGACGGCGGCAACGGGAGCTTCAATCCCGACCAATGGATGGAGCCGAAAGAGCAGCGCAAAATCGATGACTTCATCCTTTACGCTGTCGCGGCGGCGGCGCAGGCGCTTGCCGACGCCGGTTGGAAGCCATCCACCTATGAAGAGCAGATCAAGACCGGCGTTCTTATCGGCTCGGGGATCGGCGGCCTTGGCGGCATCGCCGAGACCGCGATCGTCTTGAAGGAAAAGGGCCCGCGCCGCGTTTCGCCATTTTTCATTCCCGGCCGGCTGATCAATCTCTGTGGAGGCTATATCTCAATTCAGCATGGCCTCAAGGGGCCGAACCATTCGGTCGTTACCGCGTGTTCGACCGGAACCCATGCGATCGGCGACGCCGGGCGTCTGGTCGCCCTGGAAGATGCCGAAGTGATGGTCGCGGGGGGCGCCGAATCGGCAATCAATCGCATCGGCATCGCCGGATTCACGGCCTGCCGGGCCCTATCCACGAATTTCAACGACCGGCCAAAGCAAGCCTCGCGGCCCTACGATAGGGACCGCGACGGTTTCGTCATGGGCGAGGGCGCCGGCTGTGTCGTCCTCGAAGCCTACGAACACGCCAAGGCGCGCGGCGCCAAAATTTACGCCGAACTCGCCGGCTACGGCATGTCGGGGGACGCCTATCACATCACCGCGCCCCAGGACAGCGGCGATGGCGCCTGCCGGGCCATGGCGGCGGCGATCAAGCGCGCCGGGATTTCACCGGGCGACATCGACTATATCAACGCGCATGGAACCTCGACACTGCTCGGCGACGAAATCGAGATTCGGGCAGTCGAGAGGATAGCAGGCAACAGCGGCCGGTCACTTTCTATGTCCTCGACGAAATCGGCGATTGGCCATCTCCTCGGCGCGGCGGGTGCGGTCGAGGCGATCTTCTCGATTTTGGCGATCAGGGATCAAATCGTACCGCCGACGCTCAACCTCGATCATCCGTCGGTTGCAACCGAAATCGACCTCGTGCCGCACCAAGCGCGCAAGCGCGAGGTCGAATTCGTTCTGTCGAATTCCTTCGGATTTGGCGGCACCAACGCCTGCTTGGTCTTCAAGCGTCCGCATTGACCGGCGGGCCAAGGCCGCGGCGTTTCGGCCGTATTGGAAATTCCGGCTCCGAACCCGATTTCGCCATATTTTCCGGGCGGGATAGGTAACTACCCTCAGTTCGCGGTGAGAGCGTTTTGCCGCGAAGCGGAGGCCGGCTTGCGTCGGGAAAAAATGCAGCAATTAGCAAACGATTGCAGCGACGGGAACCGGCCCATGGCGTTCGAGCGTTTTTCCATGCGAAAAGGATCTCGCGGCAGATTCGTGGGCTGAGTTGATGGACGGCATGCCTTCAAAACCGAACGGAAATGATGCACCGGACCGGCCGGATCAGACCCTTCGCGACGAGACCCATCCGGGCGGCCGGTTCGCGGGCCAAAGAGTAACGCCGCAAAGCCCCAGCGAGGCGTTGCAGCCCGCCGCCGCGCCGCCGCCGCCAATCCCGCCGAGCAGGAGGTGGCCGGCGCTTTCGGCGTTCAGCGGACTCCTCTCGTTTCTATTGATCGCGGCGATCGCCTCCATGTCGGGGCTCGTCTGGAGCCGCCACCGGATGCATGAACCTGGTCCGCTCGCCGCCAACAAGGTCCTCTACATCACGCCCGGCACCGAGGTTTCCGACATTATTGCCCAACTTGATCGCGATGGGATCATCGACAGTCCGTTCATGCTCAACGCCGCGCTCTTGCTCGAAGGCAACCGTACGAAGGTCAAGGCAGGCGAATATCTCTTCAAACAGAATGTCAGTCTACGCGACGTGATCGATACGCTGATCAGCGGCAAGCACGTGTTGCACCCCATTGCAATACCGGAAGGATTGACAAGTGAGCAGATCGTCAAACGGCTCCGGGACAGCGACGTCCTTCTTGGCGACATCATGGACCTGCCGAAGGAAGGCAGCTTGCTGCCGGAAACTTACAAGGTCGAGCGGGGAGCCATCCGGGCCGGCATCGTAAAGAAAATGCAGGATGCTCAAAAGCGCGCCGTCGATGAGATTTGGTCGCATCGGACGAACGGCCTTCCCTTGCGCTCGCCCTATGAGCTTGTCACTTTGGCCTCGATTGTCGAAAAGGAAACCGGCAAGGCGGACGAGAGGCCGCGGGTCGCAAGCGTTCTCGAGAACCGCCTGAAAAACAGGATACGGCTGCAATCCGACCCGACGATCATTTATGGCTTGGCCGGGGGCAAAGGCTCGCTCGGCAGAGAGATCACGCGCGCCGATCTCGCAAAGCCCACCCCCTACAATACCTATTTAATTGACGGCTTGCCGCCGGGGCCGATCGCCAATCCCGGGCGCGCGGCGCTCGAAGCGGTTGCAAACCCATCCCGCACCCAAGATCTTTATTTCGTCGCCGACGGCGCCGGCGGGCATGTTTTCGCCGAAACGCTCGATCAGCATATCCGCAACGTGCAACGTTTGCGCCAGATCGAAAAGGACGTGAAAGACAAGCAGGAGCAAACGGCGCCCGGCTTGGATAAGTCAGCGCCGCAAATTGCCCCGGGGGCACCTCAACCCGGCGGCGGCCAAAAAAGCGAGAGCGGATTGCCGTCGTCCGTCTACGGATCGCTGCCAGCGTCGCTCGATGCCCTGCAGCACGCGGCGCCTGAGCGGCCAACTTTTTCCTACGCGTCGGCCGCCTCGGCCATTGCGAAAGCGATGGTCACAACTCCTACCAAGACTACTTTGGCGAAAACCGCCGCGAATATAAGCGCCTTTACTTTCGGACCGGGGCTCGATGAACTCGGCATTTCGATCGGCAGCATCCCCTCTTCTGCCGCAGCGACGCTCGATGGTCCTATCGGCGAAGAGGATACCGCGGACGCGCCCGCAGACGTCGAGCCCCGCGTGTCCGCTGGCGCGGAGAGGAAGAAGCCGGCGGCGCCCGCTGGCATCTCGCCAACAGGCGGCGATTCGCCGGATCATTCCGAAGGGCCAGGAACATCCCCTGCGCCGCCGGCCCAAAACAATGGACGGGCCGTACATGCGCGGGCGTTCGATGCTTCCCAGGGAACCCCTCTCGATCCCCTTCGCAACAAGACCTATGATTTGAATTACGCCAAAACCGTGCCCCCGATTCATTAGGGCAGGGGTTGCTTCCGGGATCCTGGCCGCCTTGGCCTGCGCGTTAGGCCGCGAGGTCGCTTCGGGCGGCTTGAGCGCAAACCCGAGGCTTGCGTAGGCCGCTGGGCAGGGCAAAATTGCTCGCAATCGCGCCGGGCCCGCCAAGGGCGCGATCTCAAGCCAACGACGGATTTGCACGCCGTGCTCAAAGGTTTGTTGTCCGGCCAATTTGGCCTGACAGTGGCCGTGCTCGCCGAGAGCGTGTTTCCGGATTCGGCCAATGTGAAGCCAATGCCGGGCCTGATCGTCTAGCGTAGTCTAACACCGACGGCATTAGGGACTGACCGACGCCCAATCTCGTGTGGCGCTGCAGCTTGCAAAGACGCGAAGCTCATCCACCATTTTGCACATTCTTGGGCTTCGATCACTCCCGCCAAAACGGGTGCTTCAAATTCGTGGCCTGTATGAAAGTGAATCTAAATATATATCTACCCAATCGTCGTCTACGTCACGAGATAATGCCATACCACTGTGATCGATGATTGCTAAATATAACATTTTGTCAAGATAATAACGGCATCTGCTGGCAGTAATACTTGCTGGTTCGTTAGTTGATACAAGAATAATCTTGCCATCACGAAAATGGAATGCTGGTTGAGAATTTGCCGCCAGCTTTGTCTTGATCCCATCTGCCGCCATCTCATATTTGGCGTCTTTGTTCTTGGCGATAATATATATTTGTGAAAATGTCTTAACTCGGCGCTGCTCGAAAAATTGAGAAATGGGGCCGGCCGCGCCAACGTTATCAACAGATTCTCCCGCAAGATCGATGATTGCCCATGCATCAAACATTGCAAGGGTTTCTTGCATAATCGCAGCAAGCTCAACTGGGGCCAAGCGACTTTGAAACCTGATAATCGTTCCGTCCGTCCATGCCGTTGACATGACCTATACACGAAGCGGATCACGTGCATAGCGCGCCGGGACGGACACCGAAACCATCGCGTAGTATGGGAACGTCTTCGCCAATAAGACGAATGTTGGAGTTTCATTCTGAATCGCAAGTTTTGTGCGAAGATATAGAAACGCGCCTTGCATTTCCGGTCCTTACCGAAAAATCTCGTGAGGGCCGGGCTTGACTTAGGCGTTGATTCTGCTTCATTAGGAATGTTTCATAGTCTGTCCCGCGCGCCCGGCCAAGGAATGCGGGACTGAACCGCAAGCCGTTGGGTTTTGAAGGAACCCAACGGCTTCAAGCGAATCAGTTCGTCAACTTCGAATCCTCCAGAAATTGCTACAGGAGTCAATTGGAGGACATTGGCCTGGCGAACTTCCGTGGACGCAGCTGTCTGACTACAACAGTCGACCAGTTCCTCACGCCGCGAGGGCCACTTCCGGCGGCTTGAGCGCAAATCCGAGGCTTGCGGCAATTGCCGGATGTGTCACGTGGCCGCGATGCACGTTGAGGCCGCCGCGCAGGCCAGGGATGTTGGCAATCGCGCCGAGCCCGCCGGCGGCAAGGGCGAGGCCATACGGAAGCGCCGCATTGTTCAACGCGTGTGTCGATGTGAACGGCACCACGCCAGGCATGTTCGCAACGCAATAATGGACCACCCCGCCTTTGATGAAAGTCGGGGCGGCATGCGTCGTCGCGTGCGAGCTCTCGAAACAGCCGCCCTGATCAATCGCGATATCGACGAGAACGGCGCCTTGCTTCATGCGGCTCAACATTTGTTCGGTGACGAGCTTCGGCGCGGTGGCGCCGGGGATAAGCACCGCGCCAATCACCGCGTCGGCGGACAAAACCGCATCCTCGATCGCCGCCGCCGAGGCAAACCTTGTCTTGGCGCGGCCTTGGAACAATTCGTCGAGCTGACGCAGGCGCGGGAGCGAGCGATCGAGTATCGTCACATCGGCGCCGAGACCGGCCGCCATCCGTGCCGCTTGGGTTCCGGCAACGCCGCCGCCAAGCACAACGACCCGCGCCGGCAGGACCCCGGGGACACCCCCAAGCAATATGCCGCGGCCGCCGTTCTGGCGCCGCAGAGCCACGCCCGCCGCCTCGATGGCGAGCCGCCCGGCGACTTGGCTCATCGGCGCGAGAAGCGGCAGGCCTTGGCCGCCCGGCCCGGTTACGGTTTCATAGGCGACGGCGGTGCAGCCGGAAGCCAACAACCCCTTTGTCTGCGCGATATCGGCCGCAAGATGCAAAAACGCGAAAACGATTTGATTTTCGCGCAGCTTCGTCCATTCGCTCTCTTGCGGCTCCTTTACCTTTACGATCATGTCGGATTTGGCGAAAATTTCGGCGGCGGTGTCTACTATAGTGGCGCCGGCCGCCAGATAGGCCTGATCCGTGGCATTGATCCCGGCGCCGGCGCCGGTTTCGACGCTCAGCTCATGCCCAGCGGCGGCAAATTCGCGGACTGACTCAGGGGTCAACCCGACCCGATATTCTTGCTCCTTAATTTCCTTCGGTACGCCGATCCGCATTCGCCAGGCTCCAGGTCAAAACGCATATGCTTAGCCGCATTGGATGTGGTACGATTCATCTTGAAAAACAATCCGGCGATGCGAGCACGCCGAAGCGGGAGGGGCAAAACCGGCGGTTCCCGCCTGTCAATTCGGCTGATAAGTCCGGTGCCGTTGGCGCGGTCCGGCATCCGGCGGGCGCAAACCGATAGGTAAAAGAATTAGTCACGCTCCCGTTATCAATCACGACGAAATTCCAGCCGCCGTTAGGTCAAAGGAGGGGATGTTGAGTTTGCAAGCGGAAGGACAGAAGCTGACTGCAGCAAAACGCGCGGCAGAGCCAAAACGCGGCACAAAAAGCATTCCCGTCACAAACATGGAATCGGCCGCCGCGGCCCTGGTAAACGAGGCACGCGTTGATGTTTCAGCTGATTCTTCCGGCCAAGGCGAAGAGATCCCGATCGAGGCTACGCCGGCCGCGTCGATCTCGATCATGGACAAACCGGATGAGATTTCCGCGCCGCCCCGCGGGGCTGCGCCATCGCCGCGCCGCTTCATCAACCGCGAATTGTCCTGGCTCGAATTCAACCGGCGGGTCTTGCTGGAGGCCTCGAACCGCAATCATCCGTTACTTGAACAATTGCGCTTCCTGTCGATTTCCGCCGACAACCTCGATGAGTTCTTCATGGTGCGGGTCGCCGGTCTTCGCGGCCAGGTGCGCGCCGGAATCGCCACGCCATCCGAGGACGGGCTTTCGCCGCCCGAACAGCTTGGCAAGATCCGCGAGCGCGTAGGCCTTTTGGCGGCGGAGCAGCAGCGCCGCTGGCGCGAGTTGCGCAAGGAGCTGCATGGCGCGGGAATAATGCTGGTCGAACCGCCGGACCTCAACAAGGCGGAAACGGATTGGCTGCGCCAGCATTTCCTGATGCATGTTTTTCCGGTTCTGACGCCGCTTGCCATCGATCCGGCGCATCCGTTCCCATTCATCCCCAATTTCGGCTTTACGATCGCGCTCGAATTGCTCGGGCCAAGCGACCACAAGAACCGCAAGGCCTTGATCCGCCTCCCATCCAAGATCGAGCGGTTCATCCGCCTCCCCGACGAGCCGTGCGGGAAGGGCCAGCGCTTCGTCGCGCTCGAAACCGCTATCGGCATGTTTACGCAAAGCCTGTTTCCCGGCTATCACGTGCGCGGCCACGGGCTCTTCAGGATCATTCGCGACAGCGATCTCGAAGTCGAGGAGGAGGCCGAGGATTTAGTGTTGTTGTTCGAGAGCGCGCTGAAGCGGCGGCGCCGCGGCTCGGTCATCCGGCTCGAATTCGATAGCAGCACGCCCGAGGAGCTGCGCGGCTTTGTCGCCGAGGAACTCGATGTCGCGGGAGACGAGATTTTCATCCTGGACGGGATGCTGGCCTTGAACGAGCTGTCCGAACTTGTCGGTCTCGACCGGCCGGACCTCAAGTTCAAGCCTTATAATCCGCGCTTTCCTGAGCGTGTCCGCGACAATGGCGGCGACTGTTTCCTCGCGATCAAACAAAAGGATCTCGTCGTCCACCACCCTTATGAATCCTTCGACGTGGTGGTCCAGTTCCTCCATCAGGCGGCGGCCGATCCCAATGTCGTCGCGATCAAGCAGACGCTCTATCGCACCTCATCCGACAGTCCGATCGTGCGCGCCTTGATCGAGGCGGCGGACGCCGGCAAATCGGTGACCGCCCTCGTCGAGCTCAAAGCGCGCTTCGACGAGGCTGCCAACATTCGCTGGGCGCGCGATCTCGAACGCGCCGGCGCGCAAGTGGTGTTCGGCTTCATCGAATTAAAGACGCATGCTAAACTGTCGATGGTCGTGCGCCGCGAAGCAGGCTCCCTCGTCACCTATTGCCATGTCGGCACCGGCAATTACCATTCGGTGACGGCGAAGATCTATAC
>JBOHJU010000115.1:0-8226 GCA_050728755.1 Methylocella sp. | reverse complement strand
GACCAGGACGCGGCAGTTTGATGGCGGACGCCTTACGCGCTGCGCGTGTCGCACCGGATTTCCTTGGCGCAATGGATCTGAATCTTGTCGAGATGAGCGAGCTTTTGCAACGAAGCCAGCGCGAGGCGCTGCAAGCGCCGCGGGTTGCAGCAAGCTGGCACAAGACCGCGGAGGAGCTGTCGGCTGGCCCCGCAATCATTGTCGCCAATGAATTTTTCGATTGCTTGCCGGTGCGCCATTTCGTCCGTGGGCCGGATGGCTGGCACGAAAAGCTCGTCGGGCTAGACGGCGAAGGACGCTTGTGCTGTGGCCTTGCCGCGGATGCCGAACCCGGCCTTGCCGCGCCGGGCGAACTTGGGCAAGTGATCGAGACTAGTCAGGCGGCGGCGCGCTTGATGGCGCGGCTTGCGGCGCGCGTTGCCGGGCAAGGCGGCGCGCTGCTTGTCATCGACTATGGCTACGACACGCCCTTGCGCGGCGAAACCGTGCAGGCGGTTAAAGCGCATCGTTTCGCCGATCCCTTGCAAGATCCCGGCGAAGCCGATCTTTCCGCGCATGTCGATTTTCGCGGCCTTGTGCGGGCGGCACTTGCGGCGGGGGCGAGCGCCCATGGCCCTGTGCCGCAAGGCGAATGGCTTGCCCGCCTCGGCATCCATGAACGCGCCGCGAAGTTGCAGCAACAAGCGGACGCGCGCCAACGTGCGGCCATCGACTCGGCGCTCTCGCGCCTGGCGGGAAACGGGGCGGCCGGCTCCGGCGCGGATATGGCACGGCTCTTCAAGGCGCTCGCGGTGACCGGGCCCGGCCTTAGTGTTCCGCCAGGGTTCGAGACGCCTGCGGCATGACGCAAGAGACAGCTATCGCGCTGCGCGCAAGCGCCCTCGACGCGCCGGACCTCGCGCATGGATTTTTCACCCGGCTGGGCGGCGTCTCCACCGGAGTTTACGCATCGCTCAACGGCGGCGCCGGCTCGCAAGACGATCCGCGCTCGGTCGCTGAAAACCGGCGCCGCATGGCGGCCTATCTTCGCGTCGATCCGGCGCATCTCCTAGTACCTTACCAGATTCATTCGCCTAAGGCGCTGATCGTGACGCAAACCTTTGTCGAGAGTCCGCGTTGCGATGCGCTGGTGACCGCGACGCCGGGCCTCGGTCTCGGGGTAACAGGCGCCGATTGCGGCATGGTTCTCTTCGCCGATAAGAGCGCGCTCGTGACCGGCGCTGCGCACGCCGGCTGGAAAGGGGCGCTCGCCGGAGTGCTCGAATCCACTCTCGAAGCAATGGAAACGCTAGGCGCGCGCCGGGCGTCGACGGCGGCTGCTCTTGGCCCCACAATCTCGCGGAAAAGTTACGAAGTCGGCGCCGAATTCGTTGAACGATTCGTCGAAATTTCGAACGACTATGCAGAGTTCTTTTCTGCGGCCGAGCGCGCGGGGTATTTCATGTTCGATCTGCCGGGGTTTATCGCGATGCGGCTGCGGCTTGCGGGCATCGGCGCATTCGAGGATGTTGCGCGCGACACTTATGCCGACCCGGAGTCATTTTATTCCTACCGCCGTTGCGTGCATAAAGGCGAGCCCGATTATGGCCGCCAGATCGCGGCGATCGCGCTGCTGTGATTAGGAGCCGGTTTTCAATAATGGAAGCCTAGCGATGCCTCTCCCAATAATCGGCAAACTTAATGGGCGGCCCGAGTACGCCAAGCAAAAGTTGCCGCCGCTCGATCTGGCGGCTTTTTGAGCATTTCTGGGCTGATTTAATTTCAGCGTGAGCGGGATTTGCGGGTAGATGGTTTGTAGCCCCGGTGGGCGAGGGATCAACCAGGAAAGGCTTTTCGCCGTTCCAGTCTGTTAAATCTCGAACGTCTTTCGCAGAAGCTATACGAGACAAGAATGGAGTTTGCCTATCCTCAGGCTTTTTCGCTCTCGGACGCTGATACTCAATAAGAGTTTCCATTATTTCGCGACGAGCAAGCTGCTCGCGGTCAACACTGAATCCACGATTGGGTTCACCACTTAAGTCGCGTGTGGGGATTGCTTCCGGCCAGATTTTGCCGTCACGAACGTCGTGCTCAGCCCATATAAGACGGAGAAGCGGTTCACTGTCGCCAACTTGAGCTGACGTTTCTTCGGAATCAGGACCAACCGAACGCTCCATGCGCCAGCACTCAAGCCTCCCGTCGCATCAAGCTGAAGATTTCCTCAGAAAAATTTTTCGAGACCGGCGCCGCATCTTCAAAGAATGGCGGACCGGCAACAAGCTTTGCAAAATAGCTATAGGTGCCGTCTCCCGCGATAGTGAGGTCAATCGTGATTTTCGGATTTTGCCAAAAAAAGGTGATCTCGCCATCAGCGGCTAAGCCAATGTGAGGAGGTTCAATCATGCTGTCCGCGAGCACCACTTCCGCGAATGTCTTCGCGTCATCAATTGTACGCTCCGTAGGTCCAAGGCTGTTCGGTCCCTTCCAACCGTCCTTGCGCGAGCGAAATTCTTCAATTTGGGAAATCGCTGCATCGATCGCAGGATTGTTTGCCGGAGCCAAGGCATTATCAGCGACGCGCGCCGAGCCTTGGGGAGAAAGAAAATCTGTGTTGCTAATCGTATGCACTAGCTTTACAGCAAGTTTAAGTTCACCCGCTGTAGCCGAAACCGGGGTGGGTTTCTGCCAATTCCCACCGACGATAGAATCACCGAAATTCTGCCAAAGCCCAATCGTGCTTTCGTAAATACTTTTGACTGTAGGATTTTCGCTTTGATCCTCACCCTCAGCAATCTGCTCTGCGATAATGCGATCAAGTGCTGTCCACCTGCGCGATTGGGTAGCAGAATAATCCTCCGGTACTGAAATTCTAGCCAGCATCAAAAAGGCTCCTTGCCTCGTCTGTAATCAGTGCTTCGAATGCCGCACCCTCTATAGCGTGCAGCTTTTCGACCATATCAATGATTTCATTGCGTCTGCTAAGCGCCTGGTGATCCCAAATTACATCAATATCCAGCAAGTATTCAGTTTTATCCAGCGCGCCAAATTGCAAAGTCGCCTGGATTACGAGCACCTTGATTTCGTCGGTCCTGACAAACTCTGTAAACTGCGTGAAGTTGGCGAGTCTAGCGTCTGAAATTTTGCCTTCTACCGGTAGCGCGGTGAGGACTGCGGCGGGATTGGCACCAGCTTTCGGAACTACGATGCGGTTAACATATTTGACGCCAATCCTTGTCACCGCAACTTGAGAAATTGCCTCGAAATATGCGTCCAGCGCACGCTCAATGCGGGACTTGAAGTTCTCCCACCCGTCATATGGACGCAAGACGGATATAGCGAGCGCGTTGTGCCGAGTCGAGACCAGTCGCCTAGCGTCAACCGTTGGGAGTTGTACTCGAAGTTCGATAGTAGGAGTTTTGTTTGGAGAAATAATTTGGATGTTTTGTGTCCGGGGTTCACCAGAATATTCCTCCATCAACCGGTGTACTTTCAGACGCCCCGGTACAGTCAGATCAAATTGATGACCGGAAGCGTGGGAGGCGAAGGTAAATTCGCACACCGCCTCTTCAATTGGAGGGTTCTTGTATTGCTTCGCCGACATTCATCCTCCAGGACACTCACTCAAAGCTTCAAGCGGCCGCCTTTTCGATGATCGAATCCGCCGCCGCCTTGGGCTCCGCGGGCGAGCCGGCCCATTCGGAATTGGCCGGGATTTGCTCGCCCTTCATCACGAGGGTCAGGGGTCCCAGCCGCGCATAATCGGCAACGCGCGTGTCGTAAAGCACGGTGGAGCCCGCGCCGACGGTTACGCCGTTGCCGACGAAGACCTTGCCGACCTTCATCACGCGGTCCTCGTAGAGATGCGTTTGCAACGCGCAATGGGCATTCAAAGCGGCGTAATCGCCAACGCTCACGCAGTCGAATTCGGTGATGTCGGTCATGTCCGTGAAGACGCCGCGTCCGAATTTCGTGCCGAACAGGCGCATGAGCCAAGGCAGGAATGGCGTGCCGCGCAAATGATCGAGCAAAACCTTGCCGGCCAAGCCCCAATAGATGACGGCAACCGCCTCGGTCCGCATGGCCCACCAGGACCACATGGGTTTGACCATTGGCTCGTAGCGTCCCATTGTGATCCATTTCAAAGCGATAACCAACAGGGCCATAACCAAGCTAATGCCAGCTGCAGCAAGCATGAACTGCCAAAATACCTCAAAATATCTGCCTTCGAGCACGCCCGAGCTGAACCATTCCACCGACCATGTTCCAAAGGTAATGAACAGCGCGATCGGCAGGGAAATCGTGACCGCCTCGAAGCACGCGCGTGCGAATTTCTTCCAATGTGGGGGCTCGTAGGTCCAATTGGCGCCGCCGCCCTCGAATCTCTGGCGGACGGGCAGCTTGATCGGCGGCGATCCAAACCAGGTATCGCCCGCCTGCATCAAATGGTTCGCGGGCGGCTTCGACTTGATGCCGATCAGCGCGCCTCCCGGAATTTCGGTCCCGGCGGGCACCACGGCGCTATTTCCGACGAAAACGCGCGGACCCGTCGTGACGCGTTTCAAATACATCCAGCCGTTGCGGATGTCTTCGTCGCCAAGGATGACTTCATCGGCGATGAAGCATTTCTCGCCGATCTCGACGAGATCGTAGCGGCCGGACAGATTCGTCGAAATCTCCGCGTCCTTGCCGATCTTGGCGCCCATCAGGCGGTACCAGGCGCGCATGTAGACCGTCGCAAACAAGGACGACAGCGTTTCGAGCGTCACCTCGGTTGCGAGCGCCACTGCCCATTTGCGGAAATAGAACCAGGAATGAACCGAATATTTCCCTTCCCGCACCCGCGGCAGGATGACCCAGCGGCAAGCCGCGATGAAGCCGACGGTGACGAGAACCATGACGAAAGCGGTGGGCAAGGCCATGATCGGGATCGAGAGCATGTAGCGGATGCGATCGAAATCGGCGGTCCCGATCAGATCGTCGATCCGGTCGAACACCCAAAAGGCCGGGAAAATCGGCAACAGGCCGAGCGGGGGAATCGCCAGAAGCAGGATCCCATACATGATCGCCATGATGCCCCGGCGCGCGAGGGAAGCCGTGGGCGGCGGGTCCAACGCGCCGCGATCCACCATGCGGACCTTGCGCCCCGGCGAGCCATCCCAAACTTCCCACGCGCCAACGCGGCCGCGAGCGCCGATGGCGGTCAGGTCGCCGAGCTCGGCCCCCTCTTCGATGACGACATTTTCCTCGATGACGCAGGACGATCCGATGTAGGCGTTTGCGCCGATGTCGATGGCGCCGATAACAAGTTCGTTTCCCTCGACCCGCGCATTGGCAAAATTGGCGTTCGATCCGACACTCGCGCCGGGCCCAATCGAGATCAGATCGGCCGCGCCCGGCTCGATCTCGCCGATGAGCACGTCCTTGCCGATTTTCGCCCCAAGCGCCCGCAGATAGAACCGCATGATGGGGGAGCCCTGGAACCAGATGATATGAACCAGTCCAAGGAAACGCTTCACCAGCCACCAGCGGAAATAATAGAAGCCCCACAAGGGATAGCGGCCAGGTTTGGTCTTGCCGATCACCAGCCATTTGGCGGCGATGACGATCGCCACGGTGGCGATATTGATGCACATGTAAACGCCGACGAGCGAGACGGCTTCCTCGAAAAAGCCCGCATCGGCGCCGGTCAGCAGCATGTAGCTCACGAACACGCCAAGCCATTGCGCGGTCACGAGAGCAAGGATGACCGGAAGTGCCGCGGCCTGCGCGCAGCCGCAGAGGAAGCGGCGCAACAAAGGCGGCGGCACGAAAGACAGATCCTCGGCCTTTGATCCATGTGTCCGTTTGCGATCGAGGACTCCGGCCATCGCGCGCAGCGAACGCACGGTGTAAACATCTTGCAAGGTGATCCGCGCCAACGCGGGCGTTTCGCGCACGGCCGAGATGAAGCGCGCCGCGAGAAGCGAATGGCCGCCAAGATCGGTGAAGAAATCGGCATCGAAAGGAATGGCCTGCGGCGGCAGCACGCGTTTGGCGGCGTCGAGGAGTTTTGCCTCAGTCTCGCTCTGCGGCTCTTCCTGCGCCTCGAAGGCAACGGCGAGGCCAAGTTCGATCTGCCTTAGGCCCTTGCGGTCGATCTTGCCGGAGGAAAGTTTCGGCAGGCTTTCGACGAGCTCGAACCGTTCCGGAACCATGTAGGCAGGCAGGCTTTGCCGCAGGTCGTTGCGCAAGAGTCTCGCGTCGATTTCGGCCTCCAAGGAGGGAACCACAAACGCAACAAGCTGTTCGATATCGTTGTCGTTGCGCAAGATGACGGCGGCATGCGCGACGCCAGGGAGATCGGCGAGCTTGGCTTCGATCTCGCCCAGTTCGACGCGAAAGCCGCGCACCTTGACCTGATCGTCGATCCGGCCATGGTACACGATTTCGCCGTTGCTGGCGACCTCCACCGCATCGCCAGACCTGTACAAAACCGGATCGGGCGCGTCATCCAGATAAGGATTGGCGATGAATTTCTCGCGGGTCAGCCGGTCGCGGCGCAAATAGCCTTTCGCCACGCCCGGCCCGCCGATGAGAAGCTCGCCTTCGACGCCAGGCGGGAGAAGGCCGAGGCGCTCGTCCGCCACATAGCAAGTGTAATTCGGAATCGGCTGGCCGATCGTGACTGGCGCGCCGGGACGCACTTCCGCGATCGTGGCGACGACCGTCGTTTCGGTTGGGCCATAGGAATTGAAGATCTTGCGCCCGGGCCTCGACCAGCGATTGGCAATGGAGGCTGGGCAGGCCTCGCCGCCAAGGATGATCAGCCGTAAGCTCGCGACATCGCGCGGCAGGAGCGCCAAGAGGGTCGGCACCGTGTCAAGCACCGTCACGCAATTTGCTTCGAGAAGACCGGGAAGCTCGTCGGCCTCGCCGATCATCTCGGCTGTTGCCACGAAAAGGCTCGCACCGGCAAGGTAAGGAAGCCAGATTTCCTCCATCGACAGATCGAAGGCAACGGAAGCGCCCTGGAAAACGACATCGCTCGCTTCGACCCCGTAGACTTCGTTGGCGGCGCGCAAATAATGGCAAATATTGCGCCCCGATATTACGATGCCTTTGGGCGTGCCGGTCGAACCCGACGTGTAAATGAGGTAGGCGGGGTTCTCCGGGCGGGCGCCGAGAGCCCGCGCATCGACTTTCGCGATGCCCGGAGCTTCCAGCGAATCGGCCAAAAGACCGGCAAGAGTCCACGCCGGGCAGGATGTCTTAAGCCCTGCGGCGAACGAGGAAGCGGTCAATATGCCCCAGGCTTTTGCATCCGACAGGCAAACAGAGACGCGCTCGGCGGGGGCGTCCGCATCGAATGGAAGCCAGGCGGCGCCGGTCTTCGCGATCGCGATTTGCGCGATCACAACTTCATGGCCGCGCGCCATCCAGAGGCCAACAATGCGGCCCGGGCGAACCCCTTTTTGCAGAAGCCCACGGGCGAGGGCCTCAGCTTTCGCATCGACCTCGGCATAAGTAAGCTTGCCCTCAACCGTGATCATGGCGATGGCGGAAGGATGCCTGGCCACGGTCGCGGCAAAGATCTCGCAGAGCAATTCGTCGCGAACCAAATCCGGCCGCGCCGGCCCGCGCAAAACCGACCCGGCAGAAAGCGCCAGCGGCGCGTCAATGTCCGGGAAACCTTGGGCGGGCGCCAAACGATGCAGCATAGCCATCCTCTTCGCGCCAAGGCCTCTTAGCTTATATGCCGTTGCCGGATATAGCGGCCGGGCCGGGGCGGCTGCGCAAGATTGCCGCCTTGCCGGCCCGCAATGCCTTGCGGATTGCTTCTGGGCACTAGCCAGGGCCGCGTACTATTTCCCGCGCCGGAATTGGTCGAGAACATTATCTTCGAGATTCTGATCCTTAGCGACGTCTTACGCGCTCGCCGCTCGACAAACCGCCCATGCGGTTCCAAGAATTCGCAGACCAGGTGTATCTCCAACAAATTAGTCCTTTTTGCGCAACCTTATCTTGACCGGGTTTGAGTGCCGCGATGGGTCTGCGGCGTTTTCGCGTTTTCCGGCGATTGAAAGTGCCAGATTCTGCGCGGCGGCGCCTTGCGCGCCAGGCCCGGCGTAGCGCCACCGCGGTCTAGGGTCCGGACTCAATTAATTCAGATCCAATAGGCTAAGGTAGCGGCGAAGCGGAGGGCCGAAAAGAAGTTTTGCGCGAGCTTGTCGTAGCGGGTGGCGATGCGACGGAAGTCCTTGAGCCGGC
>JBOHJU010000114.1:0-8269 GCA_050728755.1 Methylocella sp. | reverse complement strand
GGCCGGCTCAAGGACTTCCGTCGCATCGCCACCCGCTACGACAAGCTCGCGCAAAACTTCTTTTCGGCCCTCTGCTTCGCCGCTACCTTAGCCTATTGGATCTGAATTAATTGAGTCCGGACCCTAGGTCGACGATTGTTGGACTCGACTTGGACCTATTTACACTGTCATGGAATCGCACGATGCAAGGTGTCGGGTTCGGCCATCCCCTCACCTCTGCCGCGATCTCTTCCGCGCGTACGGATTGTCGCTAATTTTTTTCGAGATGCGGATGGGGACGCCAGGCAGATCGAAGGCTTGGCGCAGGCCATTGGCGAGAAAGCGTTCGTAACTCGCGGGCAGAGCGTTGAGCTGATTGCCAAAAAGAATGAAATAAGGGGGCCGCGCGCGGAGTTGCGTCATGTAGCGGATTTTGATGCGCCGCCCGGCGACCGCGGGTGGCGGGGTGCGGTCGAGCGTGGCGGCAAGCCAGCGATTGAGCCGCGCCGTCGAAATCCGTTTGTTCCAGATCTCATGAACACGGAAAATCGCCTCCATCAGACTCTCGACACCTTCCCCCGTCGCGCCGGAAACCGGCATGACCGGCGCGCCCTTGACCTGGGGCAAAAGCCGCCCCGCCTCCGCCCGCAATTGCGGAAGCGTGGCGCCATTGACCTCGATCAGATCCCATTTATTGAGGCCGATGACGAGCGCCCTGCCCTCGCGTTCGACGAGATCGGCGAGAGTGAGATCCTGCTTCTCGAATGGGATCGTCGCGTCGACCAGCAACACCACGACCTCGGCGAATTTCACCGCGCGCATGGCATCGGCCCCGGCAAGCTTTTCCAACTCGTCCGCGACCCTTGCGCGCTTGCGCAAGCCTGCCGTGTCGAACATTTTGATCTGACGGTTTTGCCACTCGAAATCGATGCCGATCGTATCGCGGGTGAGGCCGGGTTCGGGCCCCGTCAGCAAACGTTCCTGGCCGAGAAGCCGATTGAGGAGCGTCGATTTGCCGACATTGGGACGGCCAATGATCGCAATCCGCAGCGGCTTCGTGCGATCAAGTTCGGAGCCGTCCTCATCCTCTCCCGGCTGCAAAGGCGCGACGTCTTCCTCCGGCTCGGCCGGCACGGCGGATATTTCCGGGAGCGCCTCGCGCAAGGCGGTATAGAGCTCGGCGAATCCGTCCCCATGTTCGGCCGAAAGCGGCAGCGGCTCGCCAAGCCCCAAATCGAAGCCTTCGAGCGCGCCCAAAGCGCCGGCGCGCCCCTCCGCCTTGTTGGCGACGAGGATCAATGGCTTATTCGCGCGGCGAACGAGACCGGCGAAGAAGCGATCGGCCGGCGTCAAGCCCGCGCGCGAGTCGAACACGAAGAATATCGCATCGGCGAGGTCGAGCGCCGCTCCGGTCTGCGCGCGCATCCGGCCGGACAAGGAGGCGTAGTCGCCCTCCTCTAATCCGGCGGTGTCGATGATCTTGAAGGCGAGATCGCCTAGTCTGGCCTCGCCCTCGCGCCGGTCGCGGGTCACCCCTGGGAGGGCGTTCACGAGCGCGAGCTTTTTTCCGGCGAGCCGGTTGAACAGCGTCGATTTGCCAACGTTCGGCCGGCCGATGATCGCGACGGTAAACATTGTTCCGGAGCATTACTTGGCCGGCGCGTCTCCAGGCGGCGGGTTGTCGGCTTGCGGAGTCGCCGGCGGCACCGCCGCCGATTGAACCAGACCAAGAAGAGCTTGGGCGCGCATATGCACCCCGGCCGGCGCCCGCGGGTCGGAGACGATCCGATCGAACCAGTTCGCAGCGGTGTCGAAAGCGTTCCGCTTCAACGCCGAAAGACCAAGCAGCTCCCGGATCTGAAAGCGATAGGGAAAAGTGTCCGAGGCAAGCGGCGCGAATCTTCGTTCGAAGTCCAGCGGATCGTCGCTGTCGACAAGTAGCATGGCCGCGCGGAGCTTGGCGAAATCCCTGAAGGCCGGATCGAACCCCGGGTCAGCCGCCAACGCCTCATAGGCCTTGATTGCTGCCTGCGGATCGCTGGCCGCGCGCTCGTCCGCCGCACGCAGACGCGCGAGGATCGCATAACCCTTTGGTGCGGTTTTGCTCAAGGCATCGAATGCGGCCGCCGCTTCGGCGGATTTGCCGTCGCGCGACAGTTGCGCGGCGGCTTCGTACTTCGCGCTTGCTGCCTGCGCCGCCTCGTCGCGGAAATGGCCGTAGAGACGCCCGCCCCCCGTCCCGGCCACGACGAGAACAGCCAAGGCAATCAACAAATACCGGTATTTGGTCCACAGCCGAACGGCGCGGTCGCGGCGGACGTCTTCGTCGACTTCGCGGAAAAAATCGCTCATTTGCTTCTCATGCGCCGATCGACCCCTTGACATGCGTGCCTGTCAGCTAGCATGCGCGGGCTAGAAACGCCACCGGCCGCGCCCGAGCGGGACGCTAACCCCCGCGCATGCGGTCTTTTGCCGCCGACAGTCCACCCTCCGCGGAGATGTGGCTCGTCGCGGCGGCGAGGCCGAACAGCGGCATATTTCCATAGATCGTTTCAAATTTGCCTGGGTCGATGAGATAGGTCTCATGCCAAATGCCCACCGTGCCGTCCTTGCCTATGGCGCGGTTGAACGCCGCCCAGGCCGGAAAGTGCTGGGCGGAAGCGTCATGCGCATAGGCGATGAGCTTGTCGAACGACTCCCAATATTGCTGCAGCAGTAAAACCCGTCCGGAATGATACAGCCGATGCAAGAGCAGACCCGCCTCTGGCTTGCGGCCGAGCTCGGCGAGCATCCGCGGCATGGCGATGAAGACTGGCAGCCATTTATGCACGGCCCATAATTTGTTGAGCCGCAAGCCGATCAGGAAAAGCACGAGAGGCTTGTCCATGCGCGCCGTATAGCGGCCGTTGAAAATCTCGGTCATCTCCAGTCTCCGCGCGATTGTCAGGCACCCGCCGCATTCGTGAGGTAAGAAGGTGGCGGGCCTGGGTCAAGCCGCCCTGGAAGGCCGCTAGCCGCTGATGCCGTCGAGCCCGACTATAGCTTTTGTCGAGCTTAACCCGCGTTCCGTGGCTTTTCGGCCGGTTTCCTTCAATCACGGCGCTCCGCTGCGCTCGGTCGCGCGCCCGGAATAGGCTTGACCTCCGACCCGAGAAATGAGGCTGTCGGTGTCGGCCTGAACAAGCTGGGCGCGACCTTTACGACGCCTAAACCAGCTGAACACTGGGTAGCCTATAAATTGTGTGCCCTGGGCCTCACGTCGGCGCTGTGCGCGTCTGTAGTAACCTTGTCGATCTCGTTTCGAGTCGATCAACGGAGAGAGGGTATGACCGTTTACTACCAGCACATTGGGGAGGTGCTCTGGGCACGGGACGTGCCAAGAAGCATTGGGACCCCCAAAGCGGGGGTTGTTCGGTTCCAACTTAGTGACATTGACTCATATTCGGCTGGCATTTACCGTTCCATGTCGCTCAACTAAGGGACGCGCGCGCGTTATACCGTAAACTAAGCCGTGGCTCCTTCGATGCGGTGATTGCGGCTCGCATCCGCTTCGATCACGCTCGCATCGATCGCGAACCCTTCGCTGCCGATGAGCCCGGCCGTTTCGCTGCCACGGCGCCACTCCGGCCGGGCGCTTCCAGTCGTGTCCGGGCTCTCCGGCCGGGTCCCCGGAGAGAAACACAATCGGAGCAAGAATAAATGGTTAGTAGGGGCTAGTATAAGTGAAACGGTCGGCGGCCGATGACACGGCCTCACAATGGGAGGAAATTTATTATGGGTAATGGAAGCTGCGCCGCCCGGGTATTTATGGCCCTCTGGGCCATGCTGGCTATGGGGCTCGCCGTGGCGGCGGAGGCGGCGCCCTTCGCCTATGTCGCGAATGAGGTCTCCGCCACAGTTTCGGTGATCGACACGGCCACCAACACGGTGGTGGGGATCCCGATCCCGGTGGGGAGGGAGCCCCTTGGGGTCGCCATCACCCCGGATGGGAAACACACCTATATCGCGAATCGGGGCTCCGGAACTGTCTCGGTGATCGACACGGCCACCAACATGGTGGTGGCCACGGTCGCGATGGGGAATGTTCCCTTCAACGTCGCGGTCACCCGGGATGGGAAACACGCCTATATCGCGAATATAGGCTCCAGCAATGTTTCGGTGATCGACACGGCCACGAACGCGGTGGAGCCCACGGTCATCATGGTGGGGAATTACCCAGTTAAGGTCGCCTTCACCCCGGACGGGAAGCACGCCTATGTCACGAATAATCTCTCCAAGAACGTTTCGGTGATCGACATGGCCACCAATAAGGCGGTGGCCACGGTCGCGATGGGGGGCAGCCCCGAAGTGGTCGCCGTCACCCCGGACGGGAAACATGCCTATGTTGCGATTCCTAGCGCCAACAACGTTTCGGTGATCGACACGGCCAGCAACACGGTGGCGGCCACGGTCGGGGTAGGGAGTCACCCCAGGGGGGTCGCCGTCACGCCGGATGGGAACCGCGCCTATGTCACGAATGCGGCCTCCGCCACTGTCTCGGTGATCGGCACGGCCACGAACATGGTGGTGGCCACGGTCCCGGTGGGGGATAGCCCCTTTTCGGTCGCCGTCACCCCGGATGGGAAACACGCCTATGTCACGAATAATGGCTCCAACAATGTTTCGGTGATCGACACGGCAAGCAACACGGTGGCGGCCACGGTCCCGGTAGGGAGCAACCCCGTTGGAGTGGGCATTGTTCCGCCGCCGCCGGGCGAACTGTACGGTGGTGGCCACGGTCGGGGTGGGAAATGACCCCTTAAGTTTGCCGTGGCAAAGCGAAAAAAAGAAACCCATGAACCTTTCTCCGTGCTTGCGCGACCAAAGAGCGTTGGGGCTCGAAAGCGGGCTCCCATACCAGAAGGAGAGAATCAAATGCGCAAGTTCAATATGAAAGCGGCCGCGCTTGGCGTTGCGGTTGCCACGGCCGCCGTTACAGCAGTTTCCGTCGAACCCGCGGCGGCGTTCGGCGGCGGGAGCCAAAGCGGCTGGGGTCATGGCGGCTGGCGTCATCATCGTTGGGGCTGGGGTGGCGGGTACTACGGCGGATACGGCGGCGGATGCTATCTCAAGCAATACGTTGACGAAGAGGGCGATATCGTGCTCAGCAGAGTCTGCTATTGAGGCACGGCGATAACAGGGCGGGCGATCGGCCGGTTCAACCCGAACCGGCCTATTCGCAGATGGCGACCCTTTTTTACGTTACCGCTCGCGGGTGACGTAGCCTGTTGCTCTGCCGGGATCACTTGACTTTGCATCCTGCGCCGTGAAGCTGTTCGTCGTCAGATCACGGCTTCAGTCGATGGATACGCTCTCGGACGAGAACCTCATCAAGCACATTGCGAAGGGCGACCGTCTCGCGCTGGAGGCGCTCTATGGGCGTCACCGGGTGAAACTCTACCGTTTCCTTCTCCGGCTCGCCAACAATGAAACGGTCGCCGAAGATATCCTCAGCGATGTCTTTTTCGCTGCAACAGCGGCATTCCGGCGGCCGGCGAACATCGTTTTGTTCCCGGCGAAGTCTTAGTCGAGCTCCGCCCGCACATTTCGCCGCAAACGGCCAATGTCATCGCGAAGCGGGAGCGGCTGCGGCTGCTCGCATCGCAGCGCCTCGCCTTGATTGGGACGACGATGTACCGTTACCGGATAGAAGGTAAGCGTTCCGTCGTCGCAATCGTCGCCGCTCTCGAAGCTGACCCCCGGATTGCAACAGTTCAGCCGAACTACCTCTACACCCTCCAAGGCGAACGCACTAGCGGCCTTTCCGAGGCCCAGTATGCGATTCCGGAAATGCGTTTGAACGAGGCTCATGTTATTTCGAACGGCGCGAAAACATTGGTCGCCGTGATTGATTCGGGCATCGACCGGGACCATCCCGAGATTTCAAACGCCGTAAAAGATGGTTTCGACGCGGGCGGCGCAAAGGGGAACCCGGCCGTGCATGGCACGGCGGTTGCCGGAATCATAGCTGCCCACGCCGAACTTACGGGCGTTGCGCCGCAAGCACGCATTCTCGCGGTCCGAGCCTTCGGCGGCGCTGATGTAAAGGCCGCCGCGCGCGGCACAACGTACGACATTCTGGCCGGGATTGAATGGTCGGAGCTGCATGGCGCGCGTATCGTCAATATGAGTTTCGCGGGACCGCCCGATCCCGATCTGTCGCGCGAGCTCGCCGACGGTGCGCGCCGGGGAGTAATCTTCATCGCGCCGGTTGGCAACGAAGGCCGGTCGGCAAAGCCGCTCTACCCGGCCGCCTATGAAAATGTCATTGCGGTAACCGCAACAGATCGAAGCGACGGCGTCTTCAAAGATGCTAATCATTGTCCGGCCACCTGCGTCGCGGCGCCCGGCGTCGATGTGCTTGTCGCCGAGCCCGGTGACGCTTATGGGGTTCTCTCGGGTACTTCGATGGCGGCCGCGCATATTAGCGGGGTCGTTGCGCTCCTGCTCGATGCCAAACCAGATCTCGATCTCAAAGCCATTCGCGGCCTTCTTCTCAAAACAGCGAAACATTTGCAACCCGGCGATCCGGACGAAGCGTCCGTCGCTGGCATTGTCGATGCTTTTGAAAGTCTCAAAGCCGTTTCCGCGCCTGTTGCGATCGAAGTACCCCCGGCCGAGAAAGGTCCAGCCGCGGCACCGGCGCTCAAGGAAGTTCCGAGAGCGAATGCGGATGAACCGGCATCCGCCCGATAACCGGATTTCGGGCGCCGGCATCATCGAAGCCTGCGCGATCACGCCACAGTCTGCGATCCTGGGCTATTCCGGCCAGGGCACGGCTTCGTGGCTCGGCCCGTACCCGCATAATCCAACGCGCTTCTTGAGCGCGAATTCTTGGATCGGGACAAGATGCAATTGAGCACTGAAATGGGAAGTCCACTCAAGCAAGATTGATCGCGCGACGGACCGTCCCATAAAAAGTGGTCGGTCCCGTTCCGGGCAACCGACACCCTAATTTTAAACGAATCCTTGTCGAGCGAGCGCCTCTATCTGAGCGGGCAGCGCGGGTAGGAGGATTTTCCGTCATGGAGAATATTGACTCGAATACAAAGGAGTCCTACTATATCAGCATGGCGGGAATGGAACCCATAGCTTTGCGCGAACGCCTCCTGGATGGCCTAGAGCGGCTCGCTTCGGTGATGCGGGCGGATGTTCGCCGATCGGCCGCGCCGCGAGGTCTCAATCCGGCGCAAGACGCTATCCTGCGGCTACTCCTGGCGCGCCCCGCCGGAGTGCGGGTGAGCGCTCTTGCCGGGCATCTTGGTGTCCGCCCGCCGACTGTTACCGACTCGGTGATCGCTCTAGAGCGGAAGGGTCTCGTTTGTCGGCAATCCGATCCGTCGGATGCCCGCGCCATCGTCGTAAGGGTTACGCCGGACGCTCGGCCGCAAAAAGCGCCGGACGAGCCCTCCCATACGGCTGCGGCTTTGGCGGAACTGAGCGAAACCGAGCAGATCCAACTGTTGAAAACGCTGATCAAGCTCATCCGGAGCCTGCAACTTCGCCAAGCTATTCCGCCGCAACGGATTTGCGTCACCTGCAAATATTTCCGGCCAAACGTGCATCCGGAACCCGAGGCGCCTCACCATTGTGCCTACGTCGATGCGCCTTTTGGCGACCGCGCCCTTCGCCTCGATTGCGCCGAACATGAGCCGGCCAATTCGGCCGAGCAGGCCCGTAACTGGGCCGTCCTTGACCGCGCGAACAAGCAACAGGAGATAAGGCCTTGAGACGTCTCCAACACATTGCCGCAAGTGGCGTGACCTTAAACTTCGCCCGCGCCGCTCCTCCGAAGCCCATGCGCGAAATGGCGGCGTCGAACAAAGCCCTTACCTCGCAAGCCACCCCCTGGAGCTGTCCCCCTACGTCAAGCCGGGCGAGTTCCAGAAGCCTTTTGCCCGAGCCGCGGGCGAAGCTCGTTCGGTATAAGGCCGAACGGGAAGAAGGTGCGGAACGCCGGCTCTCGCTGACGTTCCGCTCTAGTAGCCTACCTCCATGTGACGAGAGAAGGAGACCTCCGATGGGACGAGTAAACCTTGTTGATCCCGCAACCGCGACCGGCGCTGCGAAGCCGCTGCTCGATGAGATCAAGGGCGCCTTCGGCACGGCACCGAACATGTTCCGCGCCGTCGCCAATTCCCCCGCTGCCTTAGACCGGGATGCATTTAGGTTGAAGCGTACCCGGCATGCGCGAGGTATCCCTGGCACTCGTCTGGTTTGAAGCAGTCGAGCACTTGGCCGAGGCGTTTCC
>JBOHJU010000113.1:0-8272 GCA_050728755.1 Methylocella sp. | reverse complement strand
GGATAGGGCGAAAGATCGTGAAGCGCGAGAAGCCCTGCATCGTAGCCCTTGGGCAAGGCGCCGTCAGCGGATGCAGCGAACATGAGGCGCCGCGCGGCGTCATGCTCCTCGATCGTGCGCCGCGTATGCGGGCTGACCTGGACTGTCAGCACATTGCGAATGTCGAGTTCCGAACAAAGCCCCATAAGCACCGCTGTAACGCCGCAGGAATCCGCCTCGGTCAATTCGGTGAGATTGCCGGTTCCCATCATCATTTCTGCGCGCGGAAGACGGCGTCTTGTTTCGACGTAGCGGGTGAGGGATTCAGAAAATCCGAAATGAATCGGATCGAGGATGGGATCGGCGATAAAGGAAATCCCGCGCCGCTCGGCGTCGTTTGCGGCACGCACAAGAGAATCGAGATCGCCGTGCGGCGAAGGCACCAAGATTGGCGTGGCTCCCGAGTTCATCGCGATATCAAGAGTGGCTTCATCGAGGCTTAGAAGAAAATCCGCTCCGGCCTTGGCGCCGCGCGTAAGCTCTTGCCGGTCGGCGGAGTCGATGCTGACCCTATGCCCGGCCGCTTTCAAGGCGCGGATGCTGGCCTCGAGATGCGAAAACGGCGTGTCGGGAAGACAGCCGACGTCGATCACGTCGGCGCCGGTCTTGCGCAACGCCGCCGCGCGGGCGGCCAAGGCCGCAACCGGAAGCGCGGAAGCGTCGACAATCTCCGCGAAAATGCGAATCGAAAAGCCCGACAAATCCTTCGCTTGCCCGCCCCGCCCGAGATAGACCGGGAGATCGCTCAGTTCGTCCGGCCCGCGCGCGACCGGCACCCCGAGGTGGTTCGCGAGATGCGCGAGATCGGCGCGGCAGCGGCCAGGCAAGATAATGCGGTCCGCGCAAATAGGGCGAGCCAGGCGGCGCATGATAATGGATTCGGTCATGAGGGCCGCCACCTTCACTCCGATATCGCACACCTCCCAGCTGAAAGAGGTCTCGCCCATCGACCGCATAAGCCGGTCGAGGCGCGGATAGGCAAGATGGCCAGTGAGGAAGAGAAGGCGTTCGCTCATTCCGCTGTCAAATCGCTCTTGCGGCGAGCGACGAACTCTCTCAGTTCGCTTAGACTCTCCGCCACCAGTGTCGCCTCGAAGGTTTTTAATTTCTCGGTGTTCTCAAGATCGATCCGCCGCGGAAAGACTTTCACCATGCCGTCGGGCGAGCGGGTCAAAAGCTCCGGCGCCGTGTCGCACGCAAAGACGATGGAAGGAACCCGGCATTTGCCCGCCTGGGCAAAAACATTGCTGGCGAGATTGTCCGAAATCCCATAGACGAATTTGGCCACGATATTCGACGTCGCCGGCGCGACGACCAGCGTGTGGTACACCCCGTGATAAAAATAGCCGACCTGCGGCGAGCTCGCGGCGGTATCCTTATAGAGGCGGGCGGTCTTCGGCAGATCAAGCTTTTGCTTATACTGGCGTAGCACCTCACCTGCGGCCTTGCTGACGAAGAGATCGACATGTTCCAACTGCCGCGCGAGATCGAGGCACTCGTTGAAGAAATGCCCGGAACCGGTGAGCGCCCAACCCCAGCGCGGTGTGACGACTTCGCTCATATGGTGCCAATCCATGCCGGGCGGAACGACATCATGCCTAACCGCCCGGACTACCTCAAGGAATTGCGACTCTGAAGCCTGGCATTCCGCCGCGTTGCAATATGCTTGCTGCTCCATCTAGCGATGCCGGGCCCGCGAGCCAAACCTCAACATGGCTTTCCGCGGCAAAGCGCGGAAACAGCGGATCGACGATTTTGTCCGTGGCAAGATCCCGCGCCGAACCCGGCGCCGCGAGATCGGTCGCTTTGATAAGCAGCAACCGGCGTGCGCCAAAGGTCCAGGCGAGCCAAGCGGCGAGCGAATCCGAGGTCACGTCCCAACACTTGGGCACGTCCGAAGCGCCAAGAACCATCTTCTCCGGCAGCCAAACGGGGATGGTCCCGGCGCGCAATGCGCTGTTCAATTCAGCGTGGGACGCCGCCACTGCAAACGCATCCGAATATGCCGCAAGAGCGATGCCGAATTGCCCCATCGCGTTGAGCGCCATGCGGTGGGCTGCCGTATCGTTAAATCCCATCGCGCCTTGTGCCGCCCGCACGCAATCAGCAAAAGCACCTCCGCCCGGGACGAGAATGAGCGGCCCGCCCCATTCGGCCAGGGCTTCGAGCCAAGCCGCGCAGTGCGGGGTATGCGCGAGACTGCCGCCAAGTTTGACGATAGTGACGCTCGATGATTGCCGGTTACGCGGCATTGCCCGGCGGGACCGGTATTCGCGCAGCAGAGCCGGCGTGTCCCCCCGCACGTTCGCGGTTGAGCTCGAAGCCAACCGTGCCACGCACCACATCGAGTTTTTCAACCCGGACACAAACCCGCAAAACACACGGGTAGCGCAAAATTTCGTCAGCGATCCCGCTCGCCAGCGTCTCGATCAAGTCAACGTGGCCCCGCCCGAGGATGATTTTGATCGCGTCGATAATTACATCATAGGAGAATACGCCGCGCATGTCGTCAAATCGCCGCTCGTTGCGTCGCACGTCCACATCGATGTTGAAGCGCACGTTCTGGTTTCGAATGCGTTCGAAATCATAGGCGCCTATGGCGCATGGGAGCACGAGATCGTGTACGAAAATCAAATCGGTCTCGGCGACGTGCTCCTTGGCCGGAACAAAACCTCGTCCCAAGAGGAGGCGCCAATCGATCCCCGCCGAGTCGCGCCTTCCCTGGCCCTCCGCTTCGCGCGGAATGAGATCCCGGATCATCCGCACGGATGCCGCGTCGATCGCAGCCTCGCGCGCCCGCCCTTGGCATAGACTGCCGCGAAACCCAAGATAATGCGGTTGCAGCGGAAGAAGACGCGGCACGTCCGGTGCTTCGAGGGAACCGGCGAGGCCCGACGTCAGTCCGTTCTCCCGGCACCGGCCGATAAAGCGGTCGAGCGCGGCGACATCCATATGATCGAGAAGACGCCCCACTCCTTTTTTGGCGGTATCGAGCATGGCGCCGGAAAAACCGTTATCGGCCATGAGCGCCAACATATTTAGGTCGGGCGCGCCGTCGGCAAAAAGAACCCCGACGAGCTTGGTGTTGCTTGCGTGCGGCGCCAATGCCCGCACACAATCGGCTCCCGCCTGGTCCGGCGACAAGCCAACCTTGACATAATCGACTCCGGTCGCGGCTATCGTGGCGACGGCGTCAACGACCGCCCCCGGCGCGCCAAGAGAAGCGCCAGCGGCGGCACTGACCGGCCTGCGTTTGCCGACCGAGCGAACGATGCCGGCCGCGACATCGGCATCAAGCGCGCCGAGCGCGCCCTTCGCCGGATCTTTCAGATCGATGATGTCGGCGCCCTCCGCCCAAACCGCTTCTGCCTCGGCCGGGTTGGTCACGCTCGCGAGCATCAAAGTCATTGTCGCGCTCCTTGAGGTGGTGGCTTCGCGTCATAGTAGTATTAAGTTCGGTCACTCCGTACCATTATACTTTGTTGCTGCGGTTATAGCCTCCATATTTATCCAACTGCCTTCCTATTGTGCAATCGCAATTATATTTCCAAGCATCACCCAGATCGTGCCGCTGCCGGGCTGTACTACGCTCGCCAATCGTCTGGTCAGACGATTCCGTCTCGCCCCGCGCAACTCCACCGTTGAAATGCGCGGCTCCGGACTAGAGCTAAAGCCGTACCTTGATCGGATTTGCGGGAAAATTTGAGACGAGCAAATAGAGGAACCGGAGCGGAAAAGCAATTATTGCTTGGATCCAGGGGCGCTCGTTTGTTGCTGACGGCGCGCTCACATCGCATCGAATCGGGACGCGATGAGTGCGCGGAACCGCCTGACGGCAGTGCTAGCCCGCCGTTCTAGCGGTGCGTCACTGCATTGCCGGACCTCCCTCACGCGGCTTATGCTGTTGGTTAGAAAAATTTCATCCGCCTCGGCAAGATCTTCGACGTGGAGCGAATTCTCGACCGGCGCCAATCCCGCCTGTTTCGCCAGGCAAAGCACGAGCGCCCGCATCGTACCCGGCAATGCGCCGTCGCTTACCGGCGGCGTTTCCAGGCGCCCCTCCCGGATGATGAAGACATTGGCAGCGGACGCGCAGGCGATGGCTCCACAAGTATTCAGCATCAGCGCCTCGTCCGCGCCATGCGCTCGGGCCTCGGAAAGGGCCAGCAAATTGTCAAGATAGGGCAGCGCCTTGATGCGCGAGAGGGGCGAATGCTCGTTGCGCCGCGTCACAGTGGCGATATGCAGCGAAAGGGGCGCTTTCCGCACGGCTGGCATGGGCGACAACGTCATGAAAATCGCCGGGCGCGGCGCCTCGGGCGGGGCAAGGCCGCGCGGTCCGGCACCCCTGGTCACGGTCACGCGCAAGACCGCAGAAGACGCTTCCTCTGCGGCAATAAAATCCGCGATGCCGGCGCGAAGCCCAGCGAGATCGACCGCCTGGACAAAACCGAGAACGCCGAGACCGGAAGCGAGCCGTTCAAGATGCGCGTCGAGATCGAAAACCTGGGCGCTGTAAACCGCCATTGTCTCGAACAAACCGTCGCCGAGCAGAAGACCGCGATCAGCAATCGAGACATGCGCTTCTTCCGGCATGCAAATCCGGCCATCCCGCCATACGCGCTTCATTGGCGCGCAACGTAGCCGAGGAAATTGCGAAGCATCCGATGGCCATGGTCCGTGAGGATCGATTCAGGATGAAACTGCACTCCGAATGTCGGATGCCGGCGATGTTGCAAAGCCATAATCTCGCCTTCGCTCGACCAGGCCACCGGTACGAGCGGACCGTTTGGCTGATCAAGCTCGACGATCAGCGAGTGATAGCGCCCGACACTGACCGGATTTGGCAAGCCTTCCAGAATACTTGAGGCGTCATGGCGCACCAGGCTCGCCTCGCCGTGCAGCGGGCGCGCCGCGCGTGTAACGCGGCCACCAAACACCTGGCCGATACATTGATGGCCAAGGCAAATTCCGAGGATCGGCAGGCGCCCGGAATATTCTCGCACGAGCCGCATCGACACTCCCGCCTCAATCGGCGTGCAAGGTCCAGGCGAAAGCACGATGGCTTCGGGTTTTTCCCGCGGCAGGGCGGCATCGTTGCGCACGACTTCCGGTTCGGCACCCAGCTCGCGGAGATAATTGGCGACAGTGTGTACGAACGAATCGTAATTGTCGATGACGAGAATCACTGCGCGAATTCCCTTGCGCCGAAAGCCTCGAACATCGCCCTCGCCTTGTCCAGCGTTTCGTCATATTCGGCAGCGGGGTCGGACGCCGTGACGATCCCCCCGCCAGCCTGCACGACGCAGGTGCCGCGCCGAAAGCTCGCAGTTCGAATGACGATGCTGGTGTCCATTGTGCCATTGAATCCGATATAGCCGATCGCGCCGCAATAGGGGCCGCGCGCATGGCCCTCCATTTCGGTGATGATTTCCATCGCGCGAACTTTTGGCGCGCCGGTGACCGAGCCGCCGGGAAAGGCGGCGGCCAGAAGATCGGCCGCGCCCTGCCCTTCCCGCAGTCGCCCAACGACAGATGAAACCAGATGATGGACCGAGGCAAAGGTCTCGAGGCCGCAAAGCTGCGGCACTTGCACCGAGCCCGGCACGCAAACTCTCGAAAGATCGTTGCGCAGGAGATCGACGATCATGACGTTCTCGGCGCGATCCTTGCGGCTCTCGGTCAGCGCCCGTGCTTGCAGAGCGTCGAGGATCGCATCGGTGAAGCGGCGCCGCGTGCCCTTGATCGGCCGAGTCTCGACCCGGTCACCCTCGACCTTGAGAAATCTCTCGGGCGAGGCCGAGGCGATGACGAAATCTTCGTGGTCGAGATAGGCCGCGAAAGGGGCTGGATTGAGCGTGCGCAAGCGGCGGTAGAAGCCAAAATGGTCAAACTCTTGCGGTACCGGAGCTTCGAACCGCTGTGCCACGTTGGCCTGAAAAATATCGCCGGATAGAATCCGCTCGATGACTTCGCGAACCATCCGCTCATAACCTACCCGCGTGAAATTGCTGGTCCAGCCGCCGAGCGGCATATTCCCCGCCGGGGGCAAAACTGGGGCGCGCCGGAGCCGCGCCTCAAACCAGCGCCCGCGCTCGATCGCCCGCCGCTCGCGCGCCGGCCGCTCGATCTCGGGAAAACCAGTTGAGAGAATAAACCCGCGCCGCTCGATTACGTCGAAGGCCGTGACTACATCGTAAAGCCCAAGCGAAAGAGCGGGAAAACCGAGTTGATCCACGGCCGGCTTCGGTAGGCGCTCCAGGCTGCGCCCAAGCTCGTAGGAAAAAAGCCCAGCGGCGCCGCCCTGAAACGGAGGCAATCCGGGCAACGGCGCCGTTCCATGGGCTGCCAACATCGACTTCAAGCGCGATACCCAGTCCTTCCCCGCCTCACGGGCCTCGAACCGGGCGAAAGGATCGGCGGCGACAAAACTGTAGCGGCCAAGTTTCCTGTCGGCGATCGCGCTGTCGAGAAAAGTCAGATACGGCAAATCGCGAAGCGCGTGAGCCGCCACCGGGGGGTCGCAAAAATCAATTTCGATGAAGTGCATCGAGCTGCCTTCGCACCTCTCATCAGGCCGGAATGAGTGCTTTCCTGGTTGCTTCGCGCATTACAGGGCCGAGCGGACGTGCTAAGACATATGCCAATATGGCGAACCGGCGCGCCTCCGCCAAGCCCACCCCGCGCCGCAGCGAACGGCGGCTGGAAGCGCTCAATCGCCGGGTATTCAAAGAGTCAAAGCCGCTACTCTCGCACGCCTATTTTTGCCCCGCATCGGCTTCCTTCGCTGGCGCGGGCGGCTTCGGCGCAGCGGGAGCTGGCGTCGGCGTTTGTTTTGGCGGCGGAGCCGGGGCCTTGGACGGCGGTGCCGGGCGGGCCGCTGGCCGACCCTTGTAGGCGAGCCAATCATTTTTCCGTCGCCCGCCGGGGCGAGGAACCGCTTGCGATCGAGCGCCCGCCGGCGCGGGTCCAAAAATTTCGCGCGGAGTTTCGCGAATGGCTTTCGGATTGGGCATGAACTGCTCCTGCGGATTTCCCTTGGTATCAAAAAAGTTTCGTCAAACCCGCCGCTTTTCAGGATAACCTCCAAATAGGGGTGTAAGGGCATATTGTTGCATCTGCGTCAACGGTCATTGGAGTGTCCTCGGCCATGACGGCCACAAAATCCTCCCGGCGAGAGATGCCGCCAAAAAGATCAATACCAAAATGGCCGAGGGTCCGCGACGGCGTGGCAGCGCTTACGGGCCTCGCTCGCGCGCTCGACACGCCACTGAGCTGGGACTTTCATTTTCAACCGCCGGCAAGGAGCAAAACATGACCGTAATTTCTGGGCATTGGCCGATATCGTCAAATCCCAACTTCGCCTTGTTAACATGGCGTTTACCCTATTCGCGCACGATGCCGCGTCCGGCGCACCGTTGCGCTTCGATGGCGCGCTTCGATGGCGCGCTTCGATGGCGCCCTTCGGCTTACCCCACCGCTGGCGCGCCAAGCGGTGCGGCGCGCCGCTTCGCGAGGCCCTATGTCCGCAACAATCCTGATCGCCGCCGACGATCTTCTTGAACGGCGGCGCCTCGCCACCCTCGTCCAGCAATTTGGCTATTCTGCCGAGACCGTCGCAAGCCAAGCCTTGCTCGCCCGCCTGCACGCCGCAACCGCTTTGCCCGTCGCTCTCGCGATTGTCGATCTTGCCATGCCAAACTTAGACGGCATGGCGGTGCTCGCGCGGGCGCGGGAGCGGGGCGGCCTTCCGGTTATCGTGCAGACCGCGCCGGCCGCGGCCGAGGCGGCGATCTTGGCGATGCGGCTTGGCGCGCAGGATTTCGTGGTGAAGCCGGTTGGGCCGGAGCGGCTGCAAGCCGCGCTCACCAACGCGCTCGCCGCGGCAAGGCTCGAAGAAGAAGTGCGCTTCTTGACAAGGCGGGCGCTTGGAACCTTGGCGTTTAAGGACCTCGCTTGCGGCAGCGCGGAAATGGCGCGCGCCGTCCGGCAGGGCGAAAAGGCGGCGAAATTGGCAATTCCCGTGCTGCTCGAAGGCGAGCCCGGCACCGGCAAGGAAATTTTCGCCCGCGCCATCCACGCCGCGTCCCCCCGCCGCGGCGGCGCGTTCGTGACCGTCAATTGCAGCGCCCCGCCAAACGATCTCGAAGAGTTGCTGGTTGGCCGAAAAAAGCGGCCGGGCGCCGCCGGCGAGACCGTTGGCCGATGCCGCGCGGCGCCGGGCGGCACGCTT
>JBOHJU010000112.1:0-8284 GCA_050728755.1 Methylocella sp. | reverse complement strand
GAGCCCTCACGGCCTCGCATGACCAGCCGATGTGGCAAACAGAAACCGGGACCGATCCCGCGCAAACAAGAATTGCGGTCAGTGACGCTACCGCTGGACCTATCGTCGGCGAAGTGATCCGGCGTGGCGTCGTGGCGAACGTTCCAGCAGGCGGCTTCGCGACGGAGCCTAATCTGGCGGCCATGCCGGGTAACGGACCATGCGCGCCTAGCTTTTCCACCAGCCTCGTCCGCCGCCGGCCCGAGCGCGAGGCGGACGGCGCGTTTCGCTGACCGCTTTTGCGGCTCGCGCTCGCCACGCGCCGCTTCGCGAGCGGCTGATGCAGCAGCAATACCAAGGGCAAGGAGCAAGCTACCGCGCGCAATATCCGGACGCCCGCTTCGAGATCGTCGGGCGCGGCGGCGTGCCGGTCGGCCGGATCGTCATCGCGCGCATTCCCGCCGCCGTGCTCATCGTCGATATCGCGCTCATCGCCTCGCAGCGCCGGCGCGGGATTGGCGCCAGCCGCGTGAACGGCGTCCTCGATGACGCGCGGGCAGCGGGCTTGAAGCCGCGGCTCTCTGTCCACCCCAACAACGCGGCGGCGCTGCGTTTCTATCTGCGCAAGCAGGTCGAGAGTTCCGCCATCGGCATGCGGCCGGAATGGCGTGGCCCGTGACACGCTCAGGATCGCGTTAACGCACAAACCCCAAAATATCCTTCACGCTAGCCATATTTTTCGCGGCCATCGCACGTGCGCGCCTGGCACCCTCGACGAGAACGCCGTCGATAAAGGCTGGGTCGTCCTTCAGGCGTTTCATCTCGGCGCCGATCGGGCCGAGTTTGGCCACTGCAAGATCGGCAAGCGCCGATTTGAAGGCGGAAAAATTACCGCCTCCGAAGGTCTTTAGAACATCGATTTTCGTCTCGCCGTTGAGCGCGGCGAAAATACCGACGAGATTTTCGGCTTCAGGCCGCTGCGCGAGGCCTTCGATTGCGGACGGGAGCGCTTCCGGGTCGGTCTTCGCCTTGCGGATTTTTTGGGCGATCGTATCCGCATCGTCGGAAAGATTGATCCGCGAATAATCCGAAGGGTCTGACTTCGACATTTTTTTGGAGCCGTCGCGAAGACTCATGACGCGGGTCGCAGGCCCCTGGATCAGTGGCTCAGGCAATGGGAAGAACGCATCACCATGACCATGTGCGGCGATCGAGGCGGCAAAATCGAGATTGAATTTTTGGGCGATGTCGCGGGCGAGCTCGAGATGCTGCTTTTGGTCCTCGCCAACCGGCACATGGGTCGCGCGATAGGCAAGAATATCGGCGGCCATGAGGCACGGGTAGGCATAAAGTCCAACCGAGGCGTTCTCGCGGTCTTTTCCCGCTTTCTCCTTGAACTGCGTCATGCGATTGAGCCAGCCAAGGCGCGCCACGCAATTGAACACCCAGGCGAGCTCGGCATGCTCGCCAACCTGACTCTGGTTGAACACGATATGTTTTTTGGCATCGATGCCGCAGGCGATGAAGGCCGCCGTCACTTCCCGGATGCTCGCTCGCAATTCCTCGGGCTTTTGCGGCAGCGTGATCGCGTGCAAATCGACGACGCAATAGATGCAGGCGTGGGTTTTTTGCAGCTCCACGAATTTCGCGATCGCGCCGAGATAATTTCCAAGATGCAAATTCCCCGTTGGCTGCACGCCGGAGAAAACCCGTTCAACGAATTCTGCCATGCGGAAGAGAGTCCTTGCGATAACGCGATTCGCACGCCTTATTGCGTCGCATCGGCCGACTGACAAGAGTACGCGAGACGGCAGTTAATCATAGACAGCCTTTTCGCAGAGATCTTAACTCTAGCATGAGGGAATCACAGGGCAGCCACGATATTACGAACGGCGCATTAGCCCAGCTCCCAATAAGCTTCCTGCCACGCATCTCCAAGAATGCTATACATGGCCGCAGGTTTACCCCAGAAAATCTCGGTACAACCGAGTGCCCAGTTCGTTTGTTTTGTGACGCTTCTGAAGCGGCCGTCAGCGCTTGGGTTAACGGGAAAATCTAGGTTCCGGTAATTGCGCTTACGCTTGCTTCGAATTTGTGTGAGCACGCCACAAAAAGCACGGCAAGCGAGCCGATGCGACTGGTTGGCCTGAACGTCAAAGAATGAACCGGCTCAAATCGGCGTTCCTCGCGAGGTCGCCGATGTTTTTCTCGACGAATGCCGCATCGATTTCGATCCGCTCGCCGGAACGGTCGGACGCGGTGAAGCTCACCTCGGCGAGGATGCGTTCCATCACCGTCCACAACCGCCGCGCGCCAATATTTTCGACCGAGGAATTGACTTGCACCGCGATCCTCGCCACCGCGTTGATCGCGTCCGGCCTAAAGGAAAGCTCGACTCCTTCGGTGCGAAGAAGCGCTTCGTATTGCTTGATGAGGCTTGCCTCGGTTTCGGTGAGGATGCGGCGGAAATCGTCCTCGTTCAAGGGCGAGAGCTCGACGCGGATCGGCAGCCTGCCTTGCAATTCGGGAAGCAGATCGGAGGGTTTCGACACATGGAAGGCGCCCGACGCGATGAATAAAATGTGATCGGTCTTCACTGAGCCATGCTTGGTTGCGACAGTGGTGCCCTCGATGAGGGGCAGGAGATCGCGTTGGACGCCTTCGCGCGAGACATCGCCGCCGCCACGCCCCTCGCGCGCGCAAATCTTGTCGATCTCGTCGAGAAACACGATCCCGTTGCTTTCAACTTCGCGGACCGCTTCCCGAACGATCTGGTCCTGATCGATCATCTTGTCGCTCTCCTCGACGATCAAAGGGGCATGGGCGTCCTTGACCGTAATGCGGCGGGGTTTCGCGCGATTGCCGAGCGACTTGCCGAAAATATCGCCGATCGAAATCGCGCCGATCGCCGAGCCCGGCATGTTGGGCAATTCGAACATCGGCATCGAGGAAGTGGCTTGCGTAATCTCGATCTCGATTTCCTTGTCATCGAGGTCTCCCGCGCGCAGCTTTTTGCGAAAGCTATCGCGCGTAGATGCCGACGCCGTGGCCCCGACGAGAGCATCCAAGACCCTCTCCTCGGCGGCAAGCTGCGCGCGCGCCGCGACCGCCTTGCGCTTTTCTTCCCTTGCCATCATGATCGCGGTCTCGACGAGATCGCGGACGATCTGCTCGACATCGCGGCCGACATAGCCGACCTCGGTGAATTTCGTCGCCTCGACCTTCAGAAACGGCGCGCCCGCGAGCTTGGCGAGGCGGCGGGAAATCTCGGTCTTGCCGCAACCGGTCGGCCCGATCATCAAAATGTTCTTCGGCAAGACTTCGTCGCGCATCGCTCCTTCGAGGCGCAGGCGGCGCCAGCGGTTGCGCAGGGCGACCGCCACGGCCCGCTTGGCATCCTTTTGTCCGACGATGAAACGGTCGAGTTCGGAGACGATCTCGCGCGGTGAAAAATCGGTCATTCAAGAGGCTTTCCTGTTGCCGCGCGGTTATTTCGAGGCAATCGATTCGAGCACGAATTTGTCGTTGGTATAGACGCAAATGCCGGCCGCGATTTCAAGCGCGCGGCGGGCGATCGCCTCGGCGTCGAGACCGGTCGAAAGCAGCGCGCGGCCGGCGGCAAGCGCGTAATTGCCGCCAGAGCCGATCCCCATCACGCTGCCATCGCCTTCGGACTCCGGTTCGAGCACATCGCCCGTCCCGGTTAGAACGAGAGCCGCCTCGGCGTCGGCGACGAGCATCATCGCCTCGAGCCTGCGCAAATAGCGGTCGGTGCGCCAATCCTTGGCGAGCTCCACGCAGGCGCGCATGAGCTGGCCCGGATATTGTTCGAGTTTCGTTTCGAGACGCTCGAACAGGGTGAAGGCGTCGGCGGTGGCGCCGGCAAAGCCGCCGATCACTTCGCCCTTGGCGAGCCGGCGAACCTTTTTTGCATTGCCCTTGACGATAGTCTGCCCGATCGAGACCTGACCATCGCCGCCGATGACCGTGCGCCCGTCTTTCTTGACCATAATGATTGTGGTTGCATGCCAGCCTTCCCGGCCGGACGGATGATCTTGCATAAAAAGCTCTCAAAAGTCGCCCGGCGGAGCGGGCCAGGGAAGGTTTGGCCGTTTTCATCTATGGACTTGGGCGAAGCGATGCAAGGGTGACGACGACTTGGGCGGCCTGACCGGGGCCGAGGAGAAGCCGCTCGCAGATGTTGCCACCCCCGCGTGGCGCAATAAGACCAAGCTTTCCTCTTGTGAGGTGGATGAGCAGGTGGCGAGGCGGATCGCTGAAAGTAATGTTAATTCATATTATATGTCAGGCGACACATGTTCATGACGGGACAAGGAAATGAACAAAGCTCTAATTCGTGAATTCAGGCTCGCCGGCTCCGGCGAGGAGGAGCTGCAATTCACCAGCGGCGATGGACGGGGCGAGTTCCGGGGACGCGAAAGCGCGCGTTAAGCCAGCGCCAGGCACACACATTCCCCCGGAGCCGGTCCGACCACTCAACCAAGGGACACTCGTCTCCCCAGGGAAATCCAAAGAGAGGATGGCTCGACCGTAGCTGTCACATGGATCCATGTCGATAATCCAGACAAGACGCTGGGCATGATCTTCACGCTTCAATATCGGCGGGTGTTGAGTTTTTCGGTAGGAACGCTCAAAGCGATCAATCGTATGGAAGGTTGCACCTAATGAAATGACCGGATAGAGGCACCACGAAATTGAGCAGTGCGTCTCTCTGGTGCAGGCGGTGTTCCCTGAGCTTCCCCATTCCTCGCAATGGCAGGAGGGCGATCCGGTCACGCCCGATAATGCAGGGACCATCCCGCCCGGAACGGCCATTGCCACTTTCGAGAACGGCCGCTATGGCAACGCGGCCACAGGCAACCATGCCGCGATCTTCCTCGGGCCCCATTACAACGTTGATGGACTCAGGGATGGAATAGATGTCGTCGATCAGTCCGAGCGTTTCCAAGCTCAAGAGCGCGCGTTTTCTGTTCGCAACAACGGGGCGTGGATATCGCGCCGGCGAGTTTTCCGTCATTCGCAGATAATTTTTGCGAGAAAGGTGGCCGGGATAGTGGATCACCGCCAGTTCAAATATCGCGCGCCGCTTGCTCTTCTTCTCGCTTTGTTCAGCTGCATTCCGGCGCTCGCTCGTATCGTGGAATGCCTGGCGGTTTGGCCGGGCGATTCCTCGAAAAGCAGCCCCCATGTACAATAACGATCAGACCGAGATAGCCCGAGTAGAGTCGCGTCACGGAATTTGGTTCGAGGACGTCGTCTATGGCGAATACATCGATCTGCAATGCCTATACGCCAATGGGTGGACTTTGGTCATCCCTTTACATATCGAAGAGAAGGAATGCCACGAAATTTTTCTGTCCCCTCCCTATGGCGGCAACACCTATGTTCGCACCTATTGCAAGCTAACCGCGCATGATTCGGCGGACCCTGCTCAGGATCCTTTCGCCATGGCCGGGCTGTTGACCCGTCATTCCGATGTCTTGGGGTTCCGCCTTGACATGAGCCGCGCCGAAATCGAGGCCGCCATCGATCAATCCGGCGGGTCTGGCGTCGAGCGCGATCGCGATCGCATCCGCGCGGAGCGGAACGACGCCCGCAAAGGTCAGCGTCCAGTTTGCACCTAACGGCCGCTTCTATCATCGTCTGCAGCGGCGCTTCGGAATGGCATCCGAACTGCGCTTTCCGAATTGGACCGGGGTTTGGAAAGGAGCCGATGGAGCCACCTTCGAGATCGATGCCTATACGGGCGGCCCCGGCAAGCCGCGCGTCGGCTTTATCGACGTAGCCGCACCCCAGCAGGTTCGCTTGATCGATGCGGCGGTCAAGTGACTCCATGCAACGCTACGGTGGCGCGAGAACAAAGCGGTGGAGCTCGACTTCGAGGCCTTGCACGCGTGCTGTTAGGCGGCCTCCGAATCCTGCGCCGAGAGGGCAGAATGGCAATATTCGCCATGAGAACGCCCTTTCGACTTTGAATCATGCGCCCCGGTGAATATCTAGGCAGGGTGGCGGAGCGATATTAGGCCACGGAGCGGCGACATTTTGCGCTATTGCCAGGAGCAGCCCAAGGTGCGACATTTGGTGCAGCTTGGACTTGAGGCGGGCAAGCGTCGCCGCAAGCCGAAGCCGCCGCCCCGCCCAAACCAAAACCTGACGCTGGCTGGTTCGACGCGAAAATTCTTGCCGGCACCTCTCAATTTTAGAATGGATAAGGGATGGCTATAGCCCTAGCGCTAGTCCTGGTTTTGGTCGTGTTCGGCTCCGTGTTGTTTCACGTTCTGAGCCCGTGGTGGTTGACGCCGATTGCCTCGAACTGGGGTTACATCGATGGCACGATCGACCTCACGTTTTGGATAACCGGGGCCGGTTACATCGCCATCGTTTTGTTTATGGCCTATTGCGTGTTCCGCTTCCGGCACAAGGAGGGAAGGCGGGCGGCGTACCAGCCGGAGAACAACCGGCTGGAGTGGTTGCTCGCCATCGGGACCACGCTGGCCGTCTTGGCCCTGTTGGGGCCGGGGTTGGTCGTGTGGTACGAATACATCGCGGTCCCGAAAGAGGCGACGGAGTTTGAGGTCGTGGGCCAACAATGGCAGTGGAGCTTTCGCCTTCCCGGGAAGGACGGCCGACTCGGCACTACCGATCCAAGCTACATCAGTTCCGACAATCCGTTGGGTTTGAATCCGACTGATCCCGACGGGCAAGACGATGTCGTGATCGACGGCGAGTTGCACCTGCCGCTCGACAAGCCGGTCAAGGTATTACTCCGCTCGATCGACGTCGTGCACGACTTTTATGTGCCCGAGTTCCGGGCCAAGATGGATTTGATGCCCGGTCTTGTGACCTACTTTTGGTTCACCCCGACCAGGGCCGGGACATTCGAAGTCCTTTGCTCGGCATTCTGTGGCATCGGTCACCCGCAGATGCGGGGCACTGTCGTGGTTGAGAAGGAGAGCGACTATCAGGCGTGGCTGCAGAAGCAACATACTTTCGCGGAATTATCGGCTCACGCGAAAAAAGTAAATCTGACGCAATAAATCTGGATTTGAGTGAAGGCGAAGCGGCATTGTGGAAGTGTGGATTGACGCGACTGAGACTTAAAAACGCATTGAGCCGCGTCGGAAAGCCGTATAAGAAAGGAAAAGAGGAGAACGTCTAATGGTCGATATTGGCGCAGCCGAAGCTATCCCGCCTGCCGAGGTCGAAGACGTAGAGCTTTACCATCCGAAGAGTTGGCTGACGAGCTATGTCTTTTGCCAGGACGCCAAAGTCATCGCCGTCCAATACTCGATCACGGCGATCAGCATCGGGTTGGTGGCCTTGGTGTTGTCCTGGTTGATCAGGCTGCAGCTGGCGTTTCCGGACAGTTTTTCCTTCATCACTCCGAACAACTACTACCAATTCGTCACGATGCACGGGATGATCATGGTGATCTATTTGCTCACCGCGCTGTTCCTGGGAGGCTTTGGCAACTATCTCATCCCGCTGATGGTGGGCGCCCGGGACATGGTTTTTCCGTATGTGAATATGCTGAGCTACTGGGTCTATCTTCTCGCGGTGCTGGTCCTGGTGGCGAGCTTCTTCGCGCCAGGCGGGCCGACCGGCGCCGGCTGGACCCTTTATCCGCCCCAGGCCATCCTCGAAGGCACCCCGGGGCGGGACTGGGGAATCGTCCTGATGCTGGTTTCTCTGATCCTGTTCATCATCGGCTTCACCATGGGCGGCTTGAACTACGTGGTGACGGTGCTGCAAGGGCGCGCACGGGGGATGACGATGATGCGCCTGCCGTTGACGGTATGGGGCATTTTCACGGCCACCATCCTCGCGCTGCTGGCCTTCCCCGCCTTGTTCGTCGCCTCCGTCATGATGCTGCTTGACAGGACCCTAGGGACCAGCTTCTTCATGCCTTCCATCGTCCAGGCCGGAGAACACTTGCAATATTCTGGCGGCAGCCCGATATTGTTTCAACACCTTTTCTGGTTCTTCGGACATCCCGAGGTCTACATCGTCGCCCTGCCGGCCTTCGGCATTGTCTCCGATCTGATCAGCACCCATGCGCGAAAAAACATCTTCGGCTATCGCATGATGGTGTGGGCGCTGGTGGCAATCGCTATCCTCAGCTTCGTGGTATGGGGGCACCACATGTACATCAGCGGCATGAACCCGCCTTTTGGGTTCTTCTTCGCCACCTCGACGCTCATCATCGCCGTTCCAACTGCGATCAAGGTCTATAACTGGGTGCTGACCCTGTGGCGTGGCGACATCCACCTCACGGTCCCGATGC
>JBOHJU010000111.1:0-8286 GCA_050728755.1 Methylocella sp. | reverse complement strand
GCTTTGGATGGCCCAGCTCATCGTCGGTATCGTGCTCGTCCTCCAGACAAGCTACATCAGGCCGGAATATTTCCCGAGCGGCTTCACTTTGTTCCCGACTTGGCCGAGGTTCGATCCGCAGAGATCGCTCGAACTTTTCGCGCTGACCATGACGATTCTCCTGTTGCCAAAGATATTCGGTTTGGCGCTTGCCTTGATCCAAGGCGCGACCCGGCGCGGCGCCGGGGGCGCGGCAAGGCTCGTTTTGTCGGTAGCCTTTGAAATCATCATGTCGGCGTTGCTCGCTCCGATCATGATGCTGATCCAGTCAGGCCACGTCATGCATTTCGCATTCGGCTTCGATACCGGCTGGGATCCGCAACGGCGCGACGATGGCTCGATTCCATTTGCCGCGATTGTCGCGCGCCACCGCTCGCATGTCGCGATGGGCCTTTTGACCCTGGTCGCCGGCCTTTCGATTTCGCCTTCGCTGATTGGCTGGATGTCGCCGACGATCCTCGGCCTCCTCCTGGCGATTTTCTTGTCTTGGGGCACTGGCCTTCGCAGCGTCGGCCTCGCCCTGCGCCGCGCCGGTTTCTTGATCACTCCGGAAGAGCAGATAACGCCGCCTGTCGTCGCGCGTGCCAATTCCTTGGCAAAAGAGCCCGCCCAGCTCGATGGTGAAGCCCTGAGCGGACTTTACACGCTATATGCCGATCCGCAGTTCCGCGCGTTCCATGTGGCCTGCTTGCCGCGCCGTCAAAGGCGCCGGAACGGCGATATCGCGCCGGAATGGGCGCTCGCCGGTGCGAAGCTTTCGGACGCCGCAACCGTCGATGAGGCGATTTCGTGGCTCCGGCCAGAGGAACGCATGGCAATTTTGCAGGATCAAGCGCTCATCGCTCGCTTGGCGCTATTGCCGCAAGAGCCACCGGGCGCGGCAGCAATCGCCGCGGCCGGGTGATTTTTGCCCGGTTGAAGTGATGGTCTAAGCCTGCCTTCACAGGGTCGCCAGAAAGTCGCGGATCGCCGGCATGGTGATCTCGGGGCGTTCTTCCTGGGGCGCA
Organism: Methylocella sp.; assembly: GCA_050728755.1. Lineage (GTDB taxonomy): Bacteria > Pseudomonadota > Alphaproteobacteria > Rhizobiales > Beijerinckiaceae > Methylocapsa. Next base: position 7,240 of record JBOHJU010000111.1, on the reverse strand, counting down.
TGGCCGCAATCATCGATCAGGATCAGTTTCGAGCCCTCGATTAGTGTGTTGAGCGTGATCGCGGTCGAGGGCCGCACAGCCTTGTCTTGCCTGCCCCAGATCAAGAGGGTCGGCTGCTTCAGTCGATAGTAACGCTCAATCAGGCGGGGCACATCGTCGGGAATGATATGGCGGACCGTCTCGAGCAGCGCATGGCGCCCCTCTTTGGTCGCGAGATTTCTCGCATAGATATCGATTGCTTCCTCGGGGATGCGGTGGCGATCATAGAACACGGAGCGCATTACCGCGCCGACGATCAACCGCGCTGGCAAATGCGACAACAGCGCCGGGCCGATCCAGGGCACACTCGCCACCTTCATGAACCCGGGCAGACGCTGGGGCAATGCCAGGCTGCCCAGCAAGGTGAGGGACGAGATGGAGCCGGGCCGCCGCTCTATCAAATCGAAGGCGATCATGAGCGCGACGCCGCCGCCAAAAGAATGACCAATCAGATCGAATTCTTCGAGTTTCTGCTCTTCGATGAAGTCGATAACCTTCGCGGCGTGGCCGGCGAGGCCATAGCGGCCATCTGCGGGCGCTGGAGAGCCGCCGTGGCCGGGCAGATCAATGCGAATGACCCGCCGATCCGGCACGGCGGGAGGCAGGTGGCGCCAAGAATAAAGCGAGGCGCCGTAGCCGTGGAGGGCCAGGATCGGCTTTCCCGAACCCGTCGATTCGAAATTCAAAGAAAGCATGATATTTGTCTTTTGCCGGGGATATATCATCTCGCGTGAAACATCTCCGCTCTTTCAGCTTTTTGCCCGCGGCACGACATTGTCCAGAATATCTGCGACTTTTGCCGGTCATGCGCCAAAACGCGAGCGCCTTCGCTAGAGCGCGTCCCGATCAAATGGAATCATTTGATGGATAAGGACTCACTCAAAATCAAAGAGTTGGAGCATGTCGGAATCGAAAAAGTCGAGCAACTTTTTCGGGCATCCACTAAGCGGCGGGGAAGATGCTCCTGAAAGGATGGGTCATGTTCGACAGCGTCACGGTGGCGGCAGCCGCTCGTCTTCACCTCGGATTTCTCGATATGAATGGCGGACTTGGCCGCCGTTTCGGGGGCCTCGGGCTGGCGATCGACCGCCCGGCGACCCGCCTGACAATTCGCCGCGCGGCGGCGCCGGCGGTCGAAGGGCTGGAGGCGGAGCGCGCCGCGCGCCATCTTGCTGTTCTCACGCGCCACTTGGACCTCACCCATGCCTATAGCTTGACTATTCACGAAGCGATTCCAGCGCATGCGGGCCTCGGCTCCGGGACCCAACTCGCGCTTGCCATCGCCGCTGCCCTGCGGCACCTCGAAGGCATCCCGGCGCGTGAGCCGAGCGATGCGCTTTTGCTGCGGCGAGGCGCGCGTTCCGGGGTTGGCTTGGGCCTATTCCAGCGCGGCGGTCTAATTGTCGATGGCGGTCGCGGCGCGCGGACCGCGACGCCGCCCGTCGTCGCCCGCATGGATTTTCCGCCGCAATGGCGGGTAATCGTCATCCTCGATCCGCGAACCGAAGGCATGCACGGCTACGACGAACAAGCCGCCTTCGCGCGGCTCGCCGAGTTCGAAGCCGTCTCGGCCGCGGAAATCTGCCGCCTCGTTCTCGTCAAAGCGTTGCCGGCGCTGGCCGAACACGATATCGTCTCGTTCGGCGACGCAATCGCGCGTCTCCAGGAGATCGCCGGAGACTATTTCGCCCCCGCCCAAGGCAGCGCGCCCTACGCAAGCGCCGCCGTGGCGCGGGTAATGGAGGACCTTCGGCGGCACGGCGCGCGCGGAATCGGCCAATCGTCCTGGGGGCCGACCGGCTTTGGATTCGCCCATGACGCGAAGGAGGCGAGGCGATTGTGCGATCTCACCCAGGAAAAAGCCGCCGCGTGGGGGCTAGACATGGCTATCTGCAAAGGAGTTAATCACGGCGCGCTCCTAGAGGGAAAAACCCTCGCGGCCATCAAATAGCGGAAATCAGCTAGGGGAGGAGACGTCACGGCGAAGAATATTTTGCACATGCTCACCCCGCTGCGGCACATGAGTCCATTCGACGTGAACATGGCGCTCGACGCGGGATTTGATTCCGTCACTTCCTATGCCGGGGTCACAATTGACGACATCACGCCGTTGGTGCAGGACGCCATGTTTTCGCGCTCCCCCAGGGATGCGGTTCGCACCGGCGTTTTCATCGGCGGCAAGGATCCCGTGCTCGCGCTCGACATGCTGGAGCAATTGCGCAAAACCCTTTTGAAGCCGTTTGAGATTTCCGCCTTCGCCGACCCCGCCGGGTCGTTTACCACCGCTGCGGCGATGGTCGCGTGCGTGGAGAAAATCCTGAAGCAAAAGAAGGCTAAGACTCTGGGGCAGACGAAAATCGTGATCTTCGGAGCGACCGGCCCGGTCGGCTACGCCTCCGGCGTCATCGCCGCGCTGGAGGGCGTTGAAGTGACGCTCGCTGGACGCGAGTTGAGCCGGGTGAAAGCCAAGGCGGACGAGATCAAGCAGAGATTTGGCCTTGGTGTCCACGCCGTCCAAGCAAAAACGCCGGAGGAGATTTCCGCGGCGCTGGAGGCCAAGGACGTTGCGCTTTGCGCGGCTGCGGCGGGCGTGCAACTTCTCTCCGCAACGACGCTTACCGCGGCCAAATCCCTGCTCGTCGCGGCCGACGTCAACGCCGTCCCGCCGCCGGGCGTCGAAGGCCTCGATCCGATGGCGAACGGTGTCGTACTGGCCGGCGGCAGTCTCGGGATCGGGCCGCTCACCATCGGCAATGTGAAATATAAAACGGAATCTGGATTGTTCCGGCGCATGGCGAATTCGGCCACTGCCCTTAGCCTCGATTTTCGCGATGCCTTCGCTTTGGCGCGTGAGATCGCCTGAAGCTGGCGCCGCTATTCTGATCGCGGCGTCCTCGGGGCGCGCGTTGGCCGCCGCTGCGCGACGCGCCGGATACCGGCCCCTCGTCGTCGATTTTTTCGACGATTCGGATACGCGCGGCTTTTGCGCCGCCAACAGGCTGATCGCGGGCGGCCTCGACTCTGGTTTTACGGGCGAGAGCCTGATTACCGCGCTCGAAGCGCTCGCCAAAGGCGAGGCGCCTTGCGGTCTCGTCTATGGTGCGGGATTCGAGGATCGCGCCGGGCTTCTGGAGGAGCTTGGGCGGCGCTGGACGCTCTTTGGCAACCTGCCTGCAGTGGTACGCAGCGTGAAGGATCCGGCTCGATTGGCGACGCTTTGCGCCGCCTCGAACATTCCGCATCCGAAGATCAGCGCGCGCATGCCAAGGGACCGCCAGCACTGGCTTGGCAAAAGCGCGGGCGGATCGGGCGGAAGCCACGTCGCGCCGGCCGGAGTGCTCCGGGCGGCAGGCGAGAAAATTTATTTCCAGCGCATCGCCGCGGGCGATCCGGTCTCGATCCTATTTCTCGCCGATGGCGCCAAGGCGCGGATGGTGGGATCGAGCCGCCAATGGGCGGCGCCGGGGCCGGGGCAACCGTTTCGTTACTGCGGGAGCCTTCGCCCGGCCGGTCTTTCGCCAGGGCTGGAAACCCGGCTAAGCCGAGCGGCGGAAGCCATAACGGCGGCGTGCGGGCTCCGCGGTCTCAACAGCATCGATTTTCTTGTCGATGGAGCCGACTACACGCTTATCGAAATTAATCCCCGGCCCGGCGCGACCCTCGACATTTTCGAAGATCGCGGCGGGTCGCTTTTCCGGGCCCACATTGAGGCCTGCCTCGGCCGCCTGCCGCGGCGCCCGCTCGCATTCGCTGGCGCCGCAGCCGCTGAAATAGCCTATGCCAGTCGCGAAATCCCCTCCATTCCGGAATTCGACTGGCCATATTGGGCGTCGGACCGGCAGAAGGCGCGGAGCCTGTTGCGGCCGCATGACCCTTTGTGCACGATAAAGGCCCGCGCGGCAAAGCCCGCGCGGGCGCGGGCGCTTGTCGATGCGCGGACCAAATTGATTCTTGGCAGACTTGAACATATCCAAAACAAAAACGGCAACCTTGGGAAGGGAACCGCACCTTGAACTTGAGTACGAGCGGTCTGAGCATCAACACGCTGGCCGGACAAGCGGTGGACCGCATGATCGCGAGCGCGGCCCGGTTGCGGGTCGCGGTTTCCAAAGGCGAAGCGGGCGAAACAGTTATCGATGCAGGCCAAAACGCGCGGGGCGGAATTGAAGCTGGCCTGGCGATCGCCGAAATTTGCCTTGGTGGGATGGGAACCGTCGCGATCGCGTCCACCGGCGCCAATCCGAAATGGCCTTTCGAGCTTTGCGTGCGCTCGACCGATCCTGTGATCGCCTGTCTCGCCAGCCAGTATGCCGGCTGGGCGCTTTCGCTCGGCGAGGGCAAATCGGCATTTTTCGCGCTCGGCTCCGGTCCCGGCCGGGCGCTCGCGCGCAAGGAGCCCCTTTTTGCGGAACTGGAATATCGCGACACCGCTTCGCGCGCGACTCTCGTTCTTGAGTCCGGCCGGGCGCCGCCACGGGAAATCGCCGAGAAAGTCGCACATGATTGCGGCGTCCCGCGCGAAAATGTCACCTTCATTTTCGCGCCGACGCAAAGTCTTGCGGGCAGCGTTCAGATCGTCGCGCGCGTGCTGGAAGTCGCGCTGCATAAAGCGCATGAACTCAAATTTCCGCTGTCGCGCATCGTCGACGGCCTCGCTTCGGCGCCGCTTTCGCCGCCGCATCCCGATTTCATTCAAGCCATGGGACGCACCAACGACGCAATCATCTATGGCGGCCAGGCGCATCTTTTCGTGACAGGACCCGCCGCGGAGGCAAAGTCGCTGGCCGAAAAGCTCCCAAGCACGGCGTCGCGCGATTATGGCCGTCCCTTTGCCGAGATATTCAAGGCCTACAAAGGCGATTTTTATGCGATCGACCCGATGCTGTTTAGCCCCGCGCGCGCTATCGTGACCGCCGTTGAAACCGGCGAAACTTTTCACGCAGGCGAGATCAATCAATCTTTGCTCGATGTCTCCTTCGGATAGACAGCGGGCGGCCCGCAAAGCCACCGGCGAACCCAAAATCGCCTTGGCCGTGGACCTTTACGATTGGCACGCTCGGGATCTCGCCGCGGCATTCGCGCGCGCTGGCGTGGTCGCCGTGCCGGTCCGGTTGTCGCAATGCGGGTTCGATACGCGGCGCGGGAGCGGCCTCGTCATTCCGGGCTTTGGTGCGAAATTGCCGGACGCGATGTTTGTGCGCGGGATCGGGTCTGGCACGTTCGAAAGCGTGACGCTGCGCCTCGGCGTGTTGCACGGCCTTGGCGCGCTCGGCGTGCCGGTTTTAAATTCGGCGCGAACCGTGGAAATATGCGTCGACAAGGCCGCGACGAGTTTCGCACTCGGGCGCAATATGATTCCGACCCCCCCGACCTGGACGGTCCAATCCGAGCAGGCCGCGCGCCAGGTCGTGCGGCGCGAGGCGGGGCGCGGCCCGCTCGTGTTAAAGCCCCTGTTCGGCGCCCAGGGATACGGCTTGAAACTAATCCGGCGCGAAGACGATCTGCCGCCGGTCGAGGCCGTGGATGGCGTCTATTATCTTCAACGCTTCGTCGCGGCCGCAGGCGACGGCTTTCGCGACCTCCGGCTGTTTGTGTCGGAGGGCACGGCCGTCGCCGCGATGACGCGGCACGCGGCCCAGTGGATTACCAATGTCAAACTTGGAGCGCGGCCGGAATGGTTCGAGCCGGATGCCGGAACGATCGATCTTGCGTTGCGCGCGGCGGCGGCCGTCGGCGCCGATTTCGCCGGGGTGGATATGATTCGCGACGCGGCGGATATTCTTCAGGTTCTCGAAGTTAATAGCATGCCAGGCTGGCGCGGCTTGCAGAAGGTCGCGCCATTTTCCATCGCCGACCGCCTGGCCGCCAGCCTCTTGACGCGAATTAGATCACGCGGGGCGGAGGCCGCCTTGTGAACGAAATCGCGGGGGCTTTCATCGCCGCGTGCCGCGACGAGATCGAGGCGCCGAAGCCTGGCAATGTCCATGTTTTTGGCGATGGCCACGGCATGACGGCCAACGATTTCTTGCGCAGCGCCGAAGCCGCCGCCCCCGCCTTGAGCAATCCCGCGTTACCGGTCGGCGCGCGCATCCTTGCCGCGGTGGAGGCCACCTTCGCGGCGGTGGGGATGAATACCAATCTCGGCATCGTTCTCCTGTGCGCGCCGCTCGCCGCCGCCGCGCAGAGCGGCGGGGACCTTCGCGCGAGAGTGAAACAGACGGTCGCCGGATTGACCCGCCTCGACGCCGAATCCGCGTTCAAAGCGATCCTTCGTGCTGCGCCCGCGGGGCTCGGCACGGCGTTGCGCCATGATGTCCGTGGCCCGGCCCGTGTCACGCTTTTGGAGGCAATGCGCGAAGCCGCGGGAAGAGACCGAGTGGCTTTCCAGTATGCCTCTGATTTCACGGACATATTCGAAACCGGAATGGGCGCTCTCGCGCGTGCGCAGGTCAGCGGCTGGCCGGCGCCCTGGCCGGTGGCCGCCGTCTATCTGGCGTTCCTCGCAGGCTTTCCCGACAGCCACATCGCCCGCAAAAATGGTCCGGAAGCGGCGGCAAACGTTCAAAATGAGGCACTGGAAGCGCGAAAACGATTCATGAATGCCGCAAATCCGGCGGAAACGCTTCAAGATCTCCTGAGTTTCGACCGGCGTCTCAAGGCCCGCGGGCTAAATCCGGGAACCAGCGCGGATCTCACCGTCGCGAGTGTTTTCGCAAACAGGCTAACTCGCATCTTGATCAACCGGCGCAATAATGGTTGACTGCCTGGCGGTGGAAATCTCCACCGCCATCCCGCCCGGCCAAATGTCCGGCGTTGACAGCAACGTTAGCCGCCGGCATGTGTCGAACTCCTTCGACGGCAACTCGGAGCAGGTTTCTCCAGGGAGGACTTAACTATGGGGCTCTTAAGCATGGCCAAGATAAACAAGCTCTGCGTCGGCGAATCGCTCGTCGGTGACGGCAACGAAATTGCTCACATCGACCTCATCATGGGACCACGCGGCAGCGCGGCCGAAACGGCGTTTGCCAATGCGCTTACCAACAACAAGGAGGGTTTCACCGCGCTGCTCGCTCTCGTCGCACCGAACCTGATGTGCAAGCCCGCGACCATTCTCTATAATAAAGTGACGATCAAGAATGCGACGCAGGCCGTGCAGATGTTCGGCCCGGCCCAGCATGCCGTCGGCAAGGCTGTCGCCGAC
>JBOHJU010000110.1:0-8299 GCA_050728755.1 Methylocella sp. | reverse complement strand
GCGCAGACGCTCGCCTTCGGCCTGCTGCTGGTCCGGGAAGCCACGGACCGGGACGTTGGCAGCGAAGCGTGGCAGAATATGCCGCCCGAACACGCACTGATGCGCACGACGCTGCGTGTGCTAAGCCAGGAAGAAATCGTCCGCGACATCGGCGCTGGCTTTGACGTCATCCTGGATACGGTGAACAGCTTTGAGGCAGCCATCCTCGCGCGCAAAATCGGCAAGCCGGACCCAATCCTTAATTTCTATGAAAACTTCTTGCAAGTTTTCGACCCCGTCGCGCGGGAACGCTACGGCGTTTATTACACTCCCGTCGAGGTCGTGACCTATATGACCGCCGCCCTTGACCGCGCGTTGCGAGACGATCTCGGTACGGCGGGCCTGACCGACGCGGCGGTGATGCTGCTCGATCCTGCGGCGGGCACGGGGACATTCCTGTTGGGGGTGATCGAACGTGTCCGGCAATCTGTTGAATCCAGCACGGGGCCCGGCGCTGTTCCCGGAGCGTTGCGCGCGCTGTCGTCGCGCTTGTTCGGATTTGAGCTTCTAGTCGGCCCTTACGCTGTCGCGCATTACCGGCTGCGCCACGCAATGGGAGCGTTGCAGGCTAAGCAACGGGTTGGCGTCTTTCTGGCCGATACGCTCGCCGAACCGGGCGCAGCGGCGCCAGTAGGCAAATTGGGCTTTGCCGCTGAAAACATCCGCACTGAACGGCACGAGGCGGACCGGATCAAGCAGCGCCAGCCGATCCTCGCCATCATCGGCAATCCGCCTTACCGGCGGCTCGCGGCGGGAGAAATCGGCGAACTCGTCGGCAACTGGATGGATGAGCTTTGGGATGATCTCAAAAGGCCGGTCCGGGACGCAGGCTGGGCCAATCAGCTCAACACATTCCCAGAACTTTCGATAGCTTTTTGGCGCTGGGCCATCTGGAAAATTTTCGAAAGCGAGGGCGCGCCCGGCCGCGGCGTCGTGGCGTTCATTTCCAACCGCACGTTTCTCGCCGGAAAGCCTTATGCGGGCTTGCGCAAAATGCTGCGCGAGCGCTTCGACCACATCAAAATCATCGATTTGCGCGGCGACGTGCGGCGCGGCGAGCGCGCAGGCGTGGTAGGCGATCAGGGCGTGTTCAATATTCAGGTCGGCACCGCGATCACGCTGGCAATCGCGGATAGTAATAAAGCCGACGGAGAGCTCGCCGATGTTTCCTATATCGATAGCTGGTCGGAAGGCCTGTTCTCGCGCGACGCCAAGCTAGTTTGGCTGAAGGCGGGCGAGGAGACGGGCACGCGGCCCGGCGCGGTGGAAGTCACTCGTGGGCTTCTTGGTGATATAAAGCCCAAGCCGTTTCAGAATGGGGAATGGCCGAGTTTGTCGAGCTGTTTCGCTTTCCGAAAATCGGGCGTCAAAACGCAAAACGATCAGGCGCTTGTGAAAGTGATTCGATCCGATCTGCGGCGGGCTGTGACGCCATTGATCGCCTCACGACATGATCCGGCGTATCAGCCGCAACTCGAACGGCAGATCGTGTATCGGCCGTTAGATCGTCGCTGGCTTTATAACGATCCAAGACTAGTGCGACGCCATGGTCCCGAACTCCAAGCCGTTTGGGGCGCAAGCAATGTCGCGCTCTACGCCATGCCCTTTGCAACGGGCGCCGGCCCCGCCGTCTGGTGTCACGGCCTGCTGCCCGACTATCACGCCTTTCGCGGCAGTTACGGCGGCTACGCCTTCCCGCTGCGGGACAACCGGCCCGGCCGTGGTCCGTCCAACGTTTCGCCCGCCTTGCTTGCCGGACTCGCCGCCAGCTATGGCGCTCCGGCCAGCGCCGAAGACGCTTTTCACGCGATGCTGGCGCTGATGTCCGCGACCTCCTACACCCTTCGCTTCGCCGAGGATTTGGAGGACGTGTTTCCCCATGTCCCTTTTCCAAGCGATCACGCGCTGTTTCTTGCCGCCGCCGAACTAGGGAGCGAGATCCGCGCCGTCGAGACCTTCGCCCGTCCGCCCGGGCCTAATTTTCTGACGCGCGCACTCGCTCGCGTCGAAACCGAACCGGGCGAGACCTTGGACAGGAGCGACTGGGAAGAGGGTGTATTTTTCCTTTGCGCCGATCGCACTGGCCGGGTTTCGGGCATCCCAAAGGAAGTTTGGGATTTTTCGGTAAGCGGGTATCGTCTGCTGCCGCGCTGGCTGGCCGCACGGCAAGGGCTCGCGGTCGATCATGCGCTAATCTCTCAAATACGCGATGTTGTGGGAAGGATCGCCGAGCTGATTGATCTTTTCGCCCGCGCCGATAGACTCTTAATCCAGATTCTGCCGGCAACGTTAATGAAGCACGCTCTTGGACTTGGCGCGAATGAAACGGCGAACTACGAGCAGTGATCAGGCGCCCGAACTCTTCGGCCTTAAGCCCCGGCAGGGCGATTTGTTCGCCGATGAGCCGCCGCGCAACAATGGCGTCGGCGTTACTGACCCAGACGATATTCGCGCCCGTCTCCACAAAATGCTCGCGGAGGCCAGGGCCGCCGAGTCTTTCCCGCCATGGAATGAGCGGACGACGCGCCTCTATCAAGCCATTTTCCCGCAAATGGCGAACTGGCTGCCACATGTTGAGGCCGAACAGTTGCGTCTAGAATTCCATGCGGAGTTAGAACGGCTGAGTCTCGCGCATAAACCTTGAATTCCACGCAACACAAGGAGCTGCCTCAAGTCTGCGCCGAGGCGGGGTCGTTGATCGTTTCAACAGCCTTCGCCGGCCGCCATCAGGAAAGACCCGGTGCGAACAATGCCCAGGTATGGCGGGCGATCTGCTCGTCTTCCTGCGAGGCGAGAACGAGCACCAGGCAGCGCGATGCCGGATCGTTGATAGGATTGTTCAGGGATCGATTCCGAACTTGGTCGAGCCTGACGCCGATCCAGGACAAGCCGCCGCAGATCGCGGCGCGTGCTTCCGCATCGTTTTCTCCAATGCCGCCAGTGAAGACGATCAGGTCGACTCCATCAAGCGCGGCGATCATCGCGGCCACCTGCTTGCGCACGGAATAGCAGAACATTTGAATGGCGAGCCGTGCATCTGCGATTGATGACGCGGCTGCATGCAGGCGCCGCATGTCGCTGCCAACTCCCGAAATTCCCAGGAGGCCGGAACGGTGATCGACCAGCTCTTCGAGCATGGCCGCATCGAACTTCTTTTCACGCATCAGATAGATCAGAACGCCGGGATCGAGATCGCCGCTGCGCGTGCCCATGATCACCCCGCCGGCCGGGGTCAATCCCATGCTGGTATCGATTGATTTGCCGCCTTTGACCGCGGTCACGCTTGCGCCATTGCCGAGATGGGCGATTATCAGGCGCTCCGGCAGATCGTTTCCAAGCTGGTGCACGATCGATTCGCACGAAAGGCCGTGAAACCCGTAGCGTTGTATACCCTCCAACTGCAATTCCTTGGAGATCGGAAGGACACGTGCGACCGCCGCCAATTCGGCGTGAAAGGCGGTGTCGAAACACGCCACCTGTGGAAGCCCGGGAAAATGCCCTTGCGCGAAGCGGATAATCGACAGAGCCGATGGAATATGCAGCGGCGCGAAGGCGGTAGCAGCTTCAACTTGCCGTAGGACCGAATCATCAATGAGGCAATGCTGGCGGAGCTTAGGTCCGCCATGCACGATTCGATGCCCGATGGCGGCCGGTGCCGGCAATTTGGAATCGGCAAGAAGTCTTGCGATGCGGATGATCGCGTCCCGGTGGCTGGGAATAGAGTCCGTTTCGGCGAGCAACGCATTCTTGCGCGAATCTTGCGCGTAGAATTTACCCTTCTCGTCGCCGATCGACTCCGCCTCGCCGGAGAGCAGCATTTCGGTCCGCGAAGATCCGGCGCGGTACAATCCGAATTTGAGCGACGAAGAGCCGCTGTTCAGCGTGAGGATATGCGACTCTGGTTTGGCGTCCGTCATGCCGTATCCCGGCGGAAATAACGCGCTCACAAGTTCCAGCGCCAGTTCCGGACCTCCGGCATGTCCTCGCCATGCTCGCTGATATAGAGCTTGTGGCGTTCCATGGTCGTCCAGTAACGCGCCGTCGCCGTCTCGGCTTGATCGCGGAGCCGTTGAATGCGCTGGATGGCATCCAGCGCAAGCTGATAGCGATCGAGATTGTTCAGCACGACCATGTCGAAAGGAGTCGTGGTGGTGCCCTCCTCCTTGTAGCCGCGGACATGAATATTGTCATGATTATGCCGCCGGTAGGTCAGCTTGTGAATCATCGCGGGATAGCCATGAAAGGCGAAGATGACCGGCTTGTCTAGCGTGAACAGTTCGTCAAAATCCTGCTCTTCCAGACCGTGCGGATGCTCGGATTGAGGCTGCAATACCATCAAGTCTACCACGTTGACGACACGGATGCGGATGTCGGGGACATAGGCGCGCAAGAGGGTCACGGCAGCGATCGTCTCAAGAGTCGGCACATCGCCCGCACAGGCCATGATCACGTCGGGATCGCCGCCATCGTTGCTAGCCCATCGCCAAATACCCGCGCCGACGATGCAGTGGCGGACCGCCGAATCGATGTCGAGCCACTGCCACTCCCGGTCCTTGCCGGCGATGATCACGTTGATGTAGTTGCGGCTACGCAAACAGTGATCCGCTACCGACAGGAGGCAGTTTGCATCCGGCGGCAAATAGATGCGCACGATATCGGATTTCTTATTCGCGACATGGTCGATAAAGCCGGGATCCTGGTGGGAAAAGCCATTGTGATCCTGGCGCCAGACATGCGACGTGAGCAGGTAATTTAGCGATGCGATCGGCTTGCGCCAGGGGATGGTCCTGGTAACCTTGAGCCATTTCGCATGCTGATTGAGCATCGAATCGATGATGTGGATAAAGGCCTCGTAGCAGGAGAAAAGGCCATGGCGTCCGGTGAGTAAGTATCCTTCGAGCCAGCCCTCGCACAGATGCTCGCTCAAGACCTCCATGACGCGGCCTTCGACGCTAAGATTTTCGTCAACCTCTTCGATAGCAGCCATCCATTCCTTGCCGGAGACTTTATAGACGGCCTCCAACCTGTTCGATGCTGTCTCGTCCGGGCCAAACAGGCGGAAATTCCCTTTGTCGAGATTGAGCTTCATCACGTCACGCAGGAATTTTCCAAGAACCCGCGTCGCTTCCGCCTCGACGAGCCCAGGCTTAACCACTGCCACGGCGTAATCATGAAAGTGGGGCATCGACAGAGGCTGCAGCAATTCACCGCCATTGGCGTGCGGATTGGAGCCCATGCGGCGATGGCCCGTCGGCGCGAGCGCGGCGAACTCGGCGCGGAATTTGCCTCGTTCGTCGAATAATTCGTCCGGCCGGTAGCTCTTCATCCAATCTTCGAGTTGCTGCAAATGTTCGGGGTTGTTGAAATCCGTGATCGGGACTTGATGCGCACGCCAAGTACCCTCGACCGGCTTGCCGTCGACGAATTTCGGTCCTGTCCAACCCTTGGGCGTGCGGAAGATAATCATAGGCCAACGCGGACGCTCTAAAGTTTCCGTCTCACCATGAGACCGCGCGGCGCTCTGAATCCGATGGATCTGCGCCAGAATCGCGTCGAGCGTGCCGGCGAGACACTGATGCACGACGGCCGGATCGTCGCCCTCAACGAAATGCGGATCGTAGCCGTAGCCGCGCATCAGTTCGGTCAGCTCCTGGCGGCTGATGCGAGCCAGCACTGTCGGATTGGCGATCTTGAAACCGTTGAGATGAAGGATGGGAAGAACTGCACCATCCCGCGCGGGGTTCAGAAATTTGTTGGAGTGCCAACTGGCGGCGAGCGCACCAGTTTCCGCTTCGCCGTCTCCGATGATGCAGGCGACGATCAGATTGGGATTATCGAATGCGGCACCATAGGCGTGGGTCAATGAATAGCCCAGTTCTCCGCCTTCGTGAATGGAGCCGGGAGTTTCGGACGATACGTGACTGGGAATTCCGTAAGGCCAAGAGAATTGGCGAAAGAGCCGCTGCAGTCCGTTCCGGCTGCGCTCAATCGCCGAATAGTGCTCCGTGTACGACCCCTCGAGATAAGACTGCGCCACTAGGCCTGGCCCGCCGTGACCCGGACCAATGACGTACATCATATTCAAATCGTTCTCTTTAATCAGCCGGTTAAGATGGACGTAGAGAAAGTTCAATCCCGGCGTCGTGCCCCAGTGTCCGAGCAACCGGGGCTTGATATGTTCGAGCCTCAGCGGAGATTCGAGCAAGGGATTGTCTTGCAGATAGATCTGGCCGACCGAGAGGTAATTCGCCGCGCGCCAGTAGGCGTGCATTTTCCGGAGGAGGTCAGGTGATAGTGAGTCGGGCATCAGGATCCCCGAGGTCGTTTGCTGCGGGCCGCGCAGCGATGTTCGGTTTGGGTCATCCTAACACGAACAACCATCTCAGCGGTAAGTCAGCCATTCATCCAACTCGTGAAGACTCCGCGCGCGCCCGTACCGTGGCCTTGCATCATAACCGGAAATTCTGGCCACTCTATCGACTCGGGCGCGATCGTGAGGCCCGTGGCGCGCGGCCTCGACGGCTCGCGCGAGGAGAAAAGCCCCCGGCGGCGGATCGGCGAAGCCGCCCCTTGGAACTGGTTTTTGCATCGACTAAATGAGAAGCGGATTTTGCGTTAAAGTCCGATTGTGGCGCGGGAGACAAAGATGGTTGACGAACCCCTGACCGGCGAAGCCGGAGCTGGACCCCAATCGAGGCCCGGCGACATAGCGGCGGCGCCCAAGGATCCGAAAAACGCGATCATCGACGCGCTCTTGGAGCTCGCCGGGGAGCGCACCTGGGACGACATCACGATTTCGGATGTCGCGGCCCGCGCGAACGTCTCGCTCGCCACCTTTCGCGACTTTTTCCCTTCGAAGGGCGCGGTGCTCGCGGGTTTTTCGCGGCGCATCGATCACGTCGTTCTCGACGCCGCCGGCGATGATTTGGCCGGGGAACCGGTCAAGGAGCGGTTGTTCGACGTTCTGATGCGCCGTCTCGATGCGTTGGCGCCTTATAAGCTTGGCGTCGAAGCCATTTCCGATTGGACCTTGCGCGATCCGCTGGCGGCGTCGGCGATCAACCGCTTGGTCATCAATTCGATGCGCTTCATGCTGGAGGCGGCCGGGATCGATTCCGAGGGTCCGGTCGGCGCTTTTAAGCTGCAAGGCCTCGCGCTTGCCTGGATGCGGGTTCTGCGGATCTGGTTTCGCGACGACGATCCTGGGCTTGCCGCAACCATGGCGGCGCTCGACCGCGAATTGACCAGGGGCGGCGGTTTTGTCGAACGGGCGGAAGACCTGAACCGGCTTGTCTCGCCTTTGTTTTCACTGGCGCGTTCCTTGTTTGAGCGCAGGCCTCGTCGCGGGCCGTCTCGTCGCGGCGGCCAAGGCGAGAGCAAGGACAAAGCGGCAGTCCCTTGAACCGCAAACCCTTTAACGCAACGGCTAAGGCAACGGCGCATCGTGCCGCGACCATTCCGGCGGCGCGAGTTCGATGGCTCTTGGCGCCGCGGGGCGGCCATTTCCCAGCCGCCCAAGCTGGCCAAGCGTGAGCTTCTCGGCAACCCAAAATCTGACCGAAGGCGCGGCGAGCGCAAGCCCTACCAAATCCGAAACAAAACCGGGCAGGATCAACAGCACTGCTCCGAGCCCGGCCAGCGTGCCGTCAAGGAGCGCTTCCCTCGAAAAACCACGCTGTTCGCTTGTTCTTCCTGCCACTGCCTGCCGCAACCGCAGAATAGCTGATAGCCCGACCCGGCGCAACGTGCTAAGACCGGCGAGGCTCGTCAGAATGCAAGCGAGAATGGCACCGGCAAAGCCAATCCAGTGAACGACAGCCACGAAGGCCGCGAGTTCCGCCCCGAGCCAAAGCGCGAGATAGGTTACGAACAGAACCGGCAGGCGGACGATGGGTTGACGCATATTGGTGCCGTTCGATCGAAGGCGAAGCATTAAAGGCCCCCGTGAAGACTGGACTTTGGTTTTTCTCCTCCCAAATAAATAACATGATAAAAGCACAATCAAGGCCCAACAGGGCCAGGCTCGGAAATCAAGCAGCGCCTCGATGCAAAACTCCTTCGATATGACGACGATTGTTTTCGCGCTTCTCGCCGCATTCGTGGTTTGGAAGCTGCGCTCCGTCCTCGGCACCCGCAATGGCGCCGAAAAACCGCCCCGCGATCCATTCGCGAGCCGCGCGCCCGGCCGTTTTTTTGGGGGCCGGCGCAATGATGCGGGCAGCAGCGACGCCAGTAACCGAGTTATCCCCCTGCCTGGAGC
>JBOHJU010000109.1:0-8299 GCA_050728755.1 Methylocella sp. | reverse complement strand
TATCAAGGGTTCGCCTGGGGCATGGGAATCGACCGCATCGCCATGCTGAAATACGGCATGCCGGATTTGCGGGCTTTCTTCGAGGCCGACATCCGCTGGCTAAATCATTACGGCTTCCGCCCGCTCGATATTCCGTCTCTCATCGGCGGTTTGAGCGAGCGGTGAATGGCGGCCGCTCAAGTTTTCTCCGGGCGCCCACTTGACTCTGCTTGTCCGCCGCCCCGGCCCAGGCGGTGAATAAGTGGCCGCATTATCCGATGGCGGCCCGGCGCCGGTTCGGTGTTGACTCGGCAGAAAGCGTTTTGCTTTCACCAGGTTTTTGCGCATGCCGCCAACCACCTCGCATCTAGAACTCTTGAGCAACGCCGAAATGGCCGAGGCCGACCGCCTGACCATCGCGGGGGGCACTCCCGGTTCCGTGCTGATGGAACAGGCCGGTGCGGCGGTGACAAGCGAGGCCGCGCGGCTTGTTCCCCGCGGTAGCCGCATCGCGGTTTTTTGCGGGCCCGGCAACAACGGCGGCGACGGCTTTGTCGCCGCCCGTCTGCTCGCGGCACAAGACTTTAACGTCGAGATCGGACTGCTTGGCGCGCGCGACCGCTTGCGGGGCGACGCCGCGCTTGCCGCCAAAGGTTGGACCGGCAAGATCCAGGCTGTCGCGGAACTTGATCTCGATTCTGCCGCTCTTGGGATCGACGCGCTCTTCGGCGCGGGACTTGCCCGCGATCTCGATGGGCAGGCCAAGGTTTTGGTCTTGCGTCTCAATGAATGGACGAAGAGGACGAGAAAGCCGATCCTTGCCGTGGATGTTCCCTCAGGCATCGACGGCTCCAGCGGGCAAATTCGTGGCGCCGCGATATACGCCAGATGCACCGTCACATTTTTTCGCCGCAAGCCGGGGCACTTGCTGCTGCCGGGCCGTGTCCATTCCGGCAGCACGGTCGTCGCGGATATCGGAATTGCAGATCGTGTCCTCGCCGCGATCGCCCCCAAAACCTTCGTTAATTGTCCGGCTTTGTGGCAGCAGACATTTCCAGTTCCGAGCGTAAGTGGCCATAAATACTCGCGCGGCCATGCTGTGGTCATGTCCGGCGGGCTCGCACACACGGGGGCAGCAAAGCTTGCCGCACGCGGCGCGCTTCGCGCCGGCGCGGGGCTGGTGACGATTGCGACGCCGCGCGAGGCGCTTTGCGTCCATGCTGCCGCGCTCACCGCGATCATGACCCGCGTGTGCGACGATGCGGACGGCCTCGCCAGCCTCCTCGCCGATCGCCGGAAGAACACGCTCGTCATGGGACCGGGGCTCGGCGTTGGCGAAAAAACCAGGGCCCTAGTGCGGGCCGCGCTTAGTGCCGGCGGGGAATCCGGAGCGCTGGCCCGCGCGGTCGTGCTCGATGCCGATGCGCTCACGAGTTTTGAAGACGATGCATTCGGTCTCGCGCAAATGGTCCGGCGGCGGGGCGGGGGCGTCGTGCTGACGCCGCACGATGGCGAATTCGCGCGGCTCTTCGGCCATGTCGGCCAAGATGACGAAAGCCGATGGCTTGGTCTCGATATGTTGGAACAAATCTTGCTGTCGCATTTCGACGGCCTGCATTCGCAGTCAAAGCTCAACCGCGCGCGTGCCGCGGCGGCGTTGAGCGACGCGGTGGTGGTTTTGAAAGGCGCCGATACGGTGGTCGCCGATCCGGAGGGCTTGGCGACGATTGCCGAGGATTTGCCGCCATGGCTCGCGACGGCGGGCTCGGGCGATGTATTGGCCGGGATCGCAGGAGGCCTTCTTGCCCAATCCATGCCGTCCTTCGAGGCTGCTTGCGCGGCCGTCTGGCTGCATGGCGCCGCCGCAAGGCATTTTGGGCCGGGCCTCGTCGCCGAGGACATCCCACAAAATCTGCCGCCGGTTTTGCGAGCACTTCTCGCCGGTGGATCGTTGCAGGACACCGGCGGCTGAATGCGACCCTCCATCGCACAGCCAGCATTATCGGCGAGGCGGGCTCAGCCCTGCCAAAGCCGCGAGCTCGCGCGGCGTCACGCGACCGGCAAAGTACCGCTCAGAATCAGAAAGTTCGAGCATGTCCTGATCATAAGAGCCGTGCAATTTATTCGGGACAAGCGCCACGCCGCTGGTTCCCTGGCCGGGGTCCATTTCATCCGATTGTTAAGTGCGGATCAGGTTCAATAAATCGCGATGGATCGCCTCGTTGCCGGCGCAAACGGAACCCTTGGCCAACATCTCGGCGCCGCCGTCCGCGTCGGTGACGAAGCCACCCGCCTCCTTCACGATGATAATTCCAGCCGCGACATCCCAGGCCCGCAAATTACGCTCCCAAAAGCCGTCGTAACATCCCGAAGCCACAAAGCAAAGATCGAGGGCGGCGGCGCCGAGGCGGCGAAGATTGCCGACCTTCGTCATGACCGCGGCGAAATCGGCCATGAAGCGCGGATGTTCCTTGACCTTGCCGAGATGCGGAATGCCGCAGCCGATGAGTGAATCCGCAATATCGCGCCGCGCGGCCACCCGCAGCCGCCGGTTGTTTTGGTAGGCGCCTTGCCCTTTCTGGGCGATAAACATGTCGCCGGTTGCCGGATTATGGACGAGCCCGGCAATGATCTGGTCTTCGCGGCCAAGTCCGATCGAGATCGCGAAAATCGGCAAGCCGTGCAGAAAATTGGTAGTCCCATCGAGCGGATCGATGAACCAGGTGTGACTCTTGTCGGTGCCGTCGACCCGGCCGCTCTCCTCCATCACGAAACCATAGCCCGGCCGCGCCCTTGCCAATTCGTCGTGGAGAATTTTTTCGGCCTTACGATCCGCGGCGGACACGAAATCCCCCGGTCCCTTTACCGAAACTTGCAGATTCTCCACCTCGCCAAAATCGCGCTGCAAGCCGCGCCCCGCCTTGAGGGCGGCAGCGGTCATCACGTTCATGAGCGCGGATCTGATCATGGTATCGCCGTGGCCTGCCCCTGTAATCCCGCGGCGGACGATTCGATCCAGCGCCAAAGCCTGCCGAAAATTTCCGTCGCCATTGCGCATCGCTATCTGCAGTGCGCGTAGCGAATGAGCCGGGCTCACACCCGCATCGGCATCAACACATAAAGCGCGGCCGCGCCATCGCGGTCTTGCACAAGCGTGGGCGAACCCGGGTCGGCAAGCTTGAACAGCACGCTGTCGCCGTCGAGCTGCTCGGTAATGTCGAGGAGGTAGCGGGCGTTGAAGCCGATGTCGATCGGCGAGGAATCGTAATCGACATCGAGTTCCTCGATCGCTGAGCCGGAATCTGGATTGGTCACGGAAAGAGTCAGTTTCGAATCGGCGAGGGCGAGTTTGACGGCGCGGCCGCGCTCCGACGAAATCGTCGAAACCCGATCGACCGCCGCCGCAAAAGGCGCGCGATCGACAGTTAAACGTTTGTCGTTGCCGGAAGGAATGACGCGAACATAATCGGGAAAGGTGCCGTCGATCAATTTCGAGGTCAGCACGATTTGTCCCGAGCTTGCGGAAGGATTGCCAAACGTGAAGCGTACCTTTGCCGCGGATATTTCGACGCGAACTTCCGGGCCGGGATCCTCGATGAGTTTTTGCACCTCGGCCACGGCTTTGCGCGGCACGATCACTCCCGGCATGCCAATTGCGCCATCGGGAGCGGGAATATCGACCCGCGCCAGCCTGTGCCCATCGGTCGCGACGGCACGCAACATCATATGACCTTCGACACCGGTCGTGTGCAAGAAAACGCCATTGAGGTAATAGCGCGTCTCTTCATTGGAAATCGCGAACTGGGTTTTGTCGATTAGCCGCTTGAGGTCGGCGGCGGCGAGGTTGAAAGCGTGACCGAGCTCGCCCGCGGCGAGGTCCGGAAAATCGCTGTCCGGCAAGGACTGGAGGTTAAACCGCGAACGCCCGGAACGTAGCCGCAACTGGCCGGACTCCCCATCGGATTCGAGCGAAACTTGCGCACCATCCGGCAGCTTGCGGACAATCTCATAGAGGATATGCGCGGGAACCGTGGTCGCGCCTGGGACGCTGGCGTCCGCTGCCAATCGCTCGATGACTTCGAGGTCGAGATCGGTCGCCTTCAGGAGCAGCGCTTGGTCCTCGGCGCGCAATAGGACATTCGAGAGGATGGGAATCGTGTTGCGGCGCTCCACGACCCGATGCACGTGGCCAAGAGACTTCAACAAAGCCGCTCGTTCGAGAGTAACTTTCATGGGGGCGGTCCAATCGGGCTTTTGTTTGATCCATCATGCCCGCCCCTTGCCTTTGCCGGGGACGGGGACGGACTTTGGCGCGGCTTTAGCCAAATCGCAAGCCGCCGCGTTGATTCCGCCGGCGCTTTTGCACGGGCACGCGCGGATCTCGCGGCGACGCGGCCAGACCTTTACCTGCCCTTAATCCGCCGATTCTATCATAAAAACGTACCGCCCCAGCCAGGAACCGAGGTCCTGGAACGCGGGTGCCGGTCTATTTTGGCGAAACGGCGGCGCGATTGCCATGACAAAGCGCAAGGCGCCGGACCGCCGCGCGCCGGTCTTCGGTGAGCCTCGCGGAAACAAAGCAAGGATGACGAAAACGTGCCGCGCCGTGCCGGACGATGGCGGGTGACCAGGCAACGCCGTTCGCCTGTCGCCTGGTTACTCTATTGGAGCATGATCGCAACTGTATGGGCCGTGGCGGCGGCCGCGGGCGTGATTGCCTATCAGGCAACGAAATTGCCGCCAATCGATGCGCTTGCCGTGCCGAAACGGCCGCCGAATATTGCCATTCTCGACGAAAACGGGGTTTTGCTCGCCAATCGGGGCGACACGGGCGGCGCCGCGGTGCGGCTCGCCGGCCTGCCCCCCTATCTGCCAAAGGCCTTTATCGCGATCGAGGACCGCCGGTTTTATTCACATTTCGGCGTCGATCCCCAAGGAATGCTGCGCGCGCTCATTCGTAATATTACAGGCGGCGGCATGGTGCAGGGCGGTTCGACACTGACGCAGCAGCTTGCCAAGAACCTCTTTCTCACCCAGGAGCGGACTCTTTCGCGCAAAATCCAGGAAGCCATCCTCGCCCTCTGGCTCGAGCATAAATATTTGAAAAATCAGATTCTCGAACTTTATTTGAATCGCGTTTACTTCGGTTCGGGCGCCTATGGCGTCGAGGCGGCGGCGCAAAAATATTTTGGCCACGCCGCCCGCAACGTGACCTTGCCGGAGGCGGCGATTCTCGCCGGGCTGATGAAGGCGCCGGCGCGGCTCGCGCCCAATCGCAATCCGGCGGGCGCCGCGGAGCGCGCCCGGCAAGTCATCATGGCGATGCGCGAGGAGGGTTTTATAACCGATTCGATGGCCGTACTCGCCTTGGCCCATCCCGCGAAAACCGTTCGCGACCATAACGCGAGCGCAGTCAATTACGCTGCCGATTTCGTGATGGACACGCTCGACGATACGATCGGCGCAATCAATGAAGACATCGTGGTCTCGACGACGCTCGATGGCGGCCTGCAGGCGCTAGCCGAAGCAGCGCTTGCCGATACGCTCGATCGCAAAGGCGCGGCCTTTGGCGTCGGCCAGGGTGCTCTTGTCGTGCTCGCCCCAGATGGTGCGATCAAGGCGCTGGTCGGCGGCCGCAATTACGCCGATAGCCAGTTCGACCGCGCGGCTTCGGCCAAACGCCAGCCTGGGTCGGCTTTCAAACCTTTCGTTTATCTCGCCGCGCTCGAAGCCGGCCTCACCCCGGCCTCGGTGCGCGACGACGCTCCAATTAATGTGAAAGGCTGGCAGCCGGAAAATTACTCGCGCGAGTATTTTGGTCCGGTCACGCTCACAAGGGCGTTATCGCTGTCCCTGAATACCGTGGCGGTGCGCCTTGGCCTCGAAGTTGGCCCGAAGGCGATAGTCAGGGTCGCGCATCGTCTCGGGATCGTATCCGATATTGCCGCGAATCCGTCGATCGCGCTCGGCACCTCCGAGGTGACGCCCCTTGAAATCACGACTGCCTACGTGGCCTTCGCCAATGGCGGCATCGGCGTCCAGCCGCAGATCATTTCGAAAGTGAAAACCGTCTCCGGCAAGCTCCTCTATCGGCGCAAGCGTGCCAGCAATGGCCGGGTCATCGCTCCAAATTATGCGGCGATGATGAATGCGATGATGCAGGAAACCCTCTTAGCGGGCACGGCGCGGAAGGCCTCGCTGCCTGGCTGGCAGGCGGCTGGAAAAACCGGCACGAGCCAGGACTGGCGCGATGCTTGGTTCATCGGCTACACCAGCCATCTCGTCGCTGGTGTCTGGCTCGGCAACGACGATAATTCGCCGACAAAAAAAGCTTCCGGCGGCAATCTTCCCGTAGAAATCTGGTCGCGTTTTATGCGCGCCGCTCATAATGGCGTGCCGCCGCAGCCGCTTCCCGGCGGAATTTGGCACGATAACGCGGTGCCCGTGGCGGAAAACAATGGCTGGCCACTGCGGGGCTTGTTTGGCGTTCCCGCCACTAGCCAAGCGCGGGAAGTTGCGACGCCCCCGCCCCCGCCGCAGCCGGCTCAGCGCAACGACGTGAGCGCGGCCTACGGCAACGGCGCGCCGGTGCCGCCGGCGGACATCCCCAACGCCGGGGCTTTGGGGCAAAAGCACCGCGCTCAATCCGAAAAGCAAAATTTTTTCGATACCCTGTTCGGCGGCTAATAAAATTCCCGGCACCGCTTGCCTTAGGAAATCACCCACGGTGGCGCCGAACAGCCGGACGGAAAGCGACCCGATAACGGCTCGCTTTCCATCCTTCGCTAGCTTTTATTTCTTCGCCGCTTCGAGATGTGTCAAAGCTTCTTGAGCGTGCGCCGTGGCAACGTCCGCATGACCTTGCTTGCCCTGGTCAATGGCCGCCTTGAGGTGAGTGATGCCTTGTTTGGTATGCGGGTTGTCCTTTGCCGTCTCTGCCGCCTCGGCATGTTGGAGCGCGGCTTCGGCATGCGTTACGAGCACATCCGCATGGCCTTGCTTGCCGTGATCGATGGCTGCCTTCGTATGGGTTATGGCTTCGGCCAAATGATCTTCGGCCAGAGCGAGACGCGGCACGAACAGGGCAGCGACGCCAAGAATGAGTGCGAGAGCGAAAATCCTGCGGTTCATGATCGTGTTCCTCCTTATCCTTGTTCCCCAGACGATTGGAGATTACGGTTCGTGAGATTGGGCCAATTTTGTTTTTCTGGCAAGGGCGGTGCTCGTGCCGTGAGCGCTGCGGTGTTGGCTTTGACGTCAAGGCGTTGCTCCGCGCCTTCGGGTTGACATAGAAAAAATTCGTCGCACGTTGTCGCATCCCGCGCGCCACCCGGAGCAAAGGCGCGATACAGGGGCGGTGCGGCGCGCGCTTGCAATCACCCCTGGCCCTCGGTGATCGAAATGGACCGGCCGACGGCACCATGAATGCGCGTTGCTCCGGCTCACCTACGTCCGGGCGACAGCGGCCCGGAAATGCGATTTGATATACAGGCTTGCCTAGCCCGTTTCAATTGCGTATCGGATGTTCGCGCGTTTGAGCCATAGGTACCGGCGCGAGGTTGAGCGGAGTCTTCGTGTTTCTAACCCACATTCAGCCGCTTGTCGCGCAGCACGGGTATTGGTTCGTCTTCCTCATCGTCATGCTGGAGAGCGCGGGTGTTCCTCTGCCCGGAGAAACTGTTCTGATTCTGGCCTCTGTTTATGCCGGAGCGACCGGTCTGCTTAAGCTGTCCCTTGTCATCACCTTTGCGGCAGCGGGCGCGATCACCGGCGACAATATCGGTTTCTGGGTCGGCCGGACATGGGGTACGAAATTCCTTCTGCGTTACGGCAAATTTATCCACCTCCCGGAAGAAAGGCTCAAACTGGGGCAATATCTGTTCCAAAAGCACGGCGGGAAGATCGTCTTTTTCGGCCGTTTTTTTGCCTTCCTGCGCGTTCTTGCGGCACTGCTCGCGGGAGCGAACAAATATCGATGGCCGCCATTTTTATTTTTCAATGCGGCCGGAGGCATCGTTTGGGCGTTTGTGTTCGGAATAGGCGCCTTTGTGTTTGGCGATTCGATTCATCTCATCACCGGCCCGCTTAGAGTCATCGGGCTTGGCGGTTTTGTCGCCGGCGTGATCGCTGTCACGTACATCGTTCGCCGCGAGGAACGGAAGATGGAGAAGAAGCTCGCAAGGAGCGACGTGGATCTTCCCACACGCTGAGGACTAATACCAACCGCCCGAGAACCTGACTCCTGGGGGGATTCCCAAACCGCCGCAAATGTGACTCGATGCAGCCCATCGTTGATTCGCGGAGCGGGCAGCATGTCGGC
>JBOHJU010000108.1:0-8323 GCA_050728755.1 Methylocella sp. | reverse complement strand
AGCTTAGACATTGGATCGAGCGCGCCGGCATGCAGCGCTTCTCGCCTGGTCTCCCCGCAACTGTCTCACACGGCTCTTGCGTTTTGTTATTTCGGAATGTGCAAGTTTTATCTTGTTGGCAGATTGAGCCGCCAGCCGGTGCGATCAGTCTCGCGCTATCCGCTTCGCTTACAACCGCGCAACGGCGATCAGTTAACGGCCGTTAATCTGGCCTGCGTGAATTGGGTCCGCCCCAGCCGCCTGCTGGACAATCGGAGCATTGCTCCCCTATAACTCCCCGGACCTCGCTAAAATCGAGCGGCGCCCAGGTAGCTCAGTCGGTAGAGCACGTGACTGAAAATCACGGTGTCGGTGGTTCGATTCCGCCCCTGGGCACCAAGCCGCGCAAAAGCAAAAAGTTGGACGCTTCGGCGATCGCGGGACCGGCCGCGCCTTCATCCGCGGCGGACGGGCCGGCGTAAGGCCAAGCTCTCTACACGCCAGCGCCGGCCCGCTTCAATCCAGACCTCAGGCCAAATGCGCGGAGCTTGTCAAAGCCGGAAAGCCGCCCGCGCCGCGGTCCCGCGCAGGCCCTTGCTGTTCGCCAACGCTCTCCTCAGAGATCGCCGTCCTTCAAACCCAAGACTCGCATGATTACGGCGGATACTCTAGATCCAGCCCTTCAGCTCGCGCGCGGCCAACTCGCGAATGAGTATCATGCCGAGCTCGCTATCGTTGAGGCAAGGAATTGCGGCAAAATTCTTGCCTCCGTTTCCGAGGAAGATCTCGCGGCATTCGATGTCGATCTCATAAAGCGTTTCGAGGCAATCGGCGGAAAACCCCGGCGTGATGACGACCAAGCCCTTGATCCCCTGGGACGCGAGACGCTTGAGCATCGCCGCGGTATAGGGCTGCAGCCATTCCTTTGAGCCGAAACGCGATTGAAAGCCGACCGGACACCTGTCGGCGCCAAGCCCGAGGTCTTCCCGCAAAAGCCGCCATGTCTCGAGGCATTGGCCGTAATATGGATCGCCCTTGGCGACCTCCGCCTTCGGCAAACCGTGGAAGGAAACCAGGATCGTGTCGGGAGCAAAATCGAGGCGCGACAGCCCGGCCCGGACGGAAGTTGCCAGAACGTCGATATAGGTGCGGTCGGCGAAATAGGGTGGCGCGATCCGCACCGCCGGCTGCCATCGCATCGCATGTAAGGTCTCGAACACCTTGTCATGGACGCTCGCCGTCGTGGCGGCGGCATATTGCGGATAAAGCGGCAGGATCAGGATTCTCATGCAGCCGTGCTCTTTGAGGGCCAAAATTCCTTGCGCGATGTCCGGCTTGCCGTAGCGCACGGCCCAAGCGACGAAGAATCTTTCGCGCGCCGAGCGCCGGCCTTTCGGGTCGAGTCCGCCGGCGCCGATCCAAGCCGCGAACTTTTCGGCTTGCGACCGGGTTATCGCCTTCAGCGGACCCTCGTTGGTCTCCTTGCCC
The DNA here is from genome assembly GCA_050728755.1 of Methylocella sp. GTDB lineage: Bacteria > Pseudomonadota > Alphaproteobacteria > Rhizobiales > Beijerinckiaceae > Methylocapsa. The sequence continues at coordinate 6,856 of JBOHJU010000108.1, read as the reverse complement.
CAGATCGCGGCATAGTGCTTGGCGACTCGGCGCGGGCGCAGAACCAGAATGATAAGGTGCAGAATCGGCCACCAGAAAATCCGGGGTGTTTCGATCACCCGCGGGTCGGACAAAAACTCCTTGAGAAACCGGTGCACCGGCCTGACGCGGGGGGCATCCGGCGTGCCGAGATTGACCAGGAGAATGCCAATCTTTCCCGGCGGATCCGGCTTGTTGCTATTCACGAGGAAATTGGAAGATGCCACGTATCGCTAGGCTCGCATGTCGAGGTGGTCCATTGCGAAGTCATCTTTAGGACGCATTCATTGAAAACGGAAATGCGAAGGCGACATGGCGGGTGACGTTTCCGCATCTTCGTGCCGAGCAGAGGCCGCACGGTTTCGATGACGCATTCGTGAACGATCCTCCGCCGCCGGGGAATTGGCGCGCGGCCAATCCTCGGTCTCGAACACGTTTGATAAGGTAACTGTCGGACAGCCTGCGCCATGAGGTTCAGTGTTCGTGCCGGAAAAGGCTGAACTGGAACCGTTGCGTCCTGCCTGCCGGCGTCACGTGATCGTGGCGGCGGGAGAGGACGAGCACGAACCCTTCTCCAAGAACGGCGCCGATGGAAGCCGCGTCATGCCGCAGGACGGGAAGACCGCTGCACGATTGCGGTCCGTCCGGCGCGAACGTGCCGACGATGACATGGCCGCCGGACCGCACCGCCCTCGTTGCGCGCTCCGCGTAAGCCCGGTGATCGGCGGCTCCGGTAAGAAAATGAAACGCCGCGCGGTCGTGCCACAGATCGTAAGTTTCCGACGGCTCCCAGGCGGTTACGTCGGCGGTGATCCACACCACTTTTGCCGAACTTGGTCCGAGCCGGGCCTTGGCGGCCGCCAGCGCCGTTTCCGAAAGGTCGAGAACGGTCGCGTGAAAGCCCTCGTCCAAAAGGGCATCCACTAGCCGCGACGTGCCGCCGCCGATATCGATCATCGCGGCGCCCGGGTTCGCGCCGGTTGCCCGGATCAGATCGAGCGAGACGGCCGGATGCTCTTCAAACCAGCTCAGCTCGTTGCCGGCCTTGGTTTCATAGATATGGTCCCAGTGGGCTTGTGTGCTGTTGGTCATGGCTTGCCTCAGCGCTCCCCAAAAATCGCGCTGCCGATCCTTACATGGGTCGCGCCGAGCTCTATCGCGAGTTCGAAATCGCCGCTCATCCCCATCGAGAGCACGGTAATCCCATTGCGGGCGGCTATTTGATTCAGAAACGCGAAATGCGGCGAGGCTTGATCGTCCACCGGCGGAATGCACATCAAACCTGAAATTTCGAGGCCGAAATTTTTGCGGCAAGCCGCGATGAAGGCGTCCGCCTCTTGCGGTAGAACGCCCGCTTTCTGCGGCTCAACGCCGGTATTGACTTGGACATAAAGTTTCGGATGGCGGGCGGTTTTTTGGATTTCGTTGGCGAGCGTCTTGGCGATCTTTTCCCGGTCGACGGTCTCGATCACATCGAAAAAGAGAACCGCGTCATGCGCTTTATTGGACTGCAAGGGGCCAATGAGATGCAGTTCGAGACCGGGATGGCTGGCCTTGAGCGGCGGCCATTTCTCGAGCGCCTCCTGGACCCGGTTCTCGCCGAAAACCCGCTCGCCCGCGTCGATCACGGGCAAAATGTCTTGCGGGCCAAAGGTTTTTGAAACGCAGACCAGGGTCACGTCCTGCGGATCGCGTTCCGCATCCCGCGCGGCGCGGGCGATGCGCCCGCGTACCAAGGCGAGGCGGTCGAGGCTGGTTTCTTGAGGTTTTTTGCGGTGCTGCAAAGCGTTGGCCTTTAATCCAGCTGCTTCCAGTTCTCGGTGATGAAGCCGCGTGGATCGACCGTTTCGGCCTGTTTGGAGATGACCGCTTTATTTCCCGCGCATTTCCACTCGTAGACCGTGGCGTGACCCGTGGCGGCCATGGGGACGACATACGAACCAGGGTTTTGCTTGCAAAAATCTGCCGCGCCGACCGACGTGCGACTGGTATTGGCTTTGCCGCAAACGAGGTTCGCGCCCGCGTTACATAGAAAAACTTTGCCTCCCATGCACCGGAAGGAGGTGCCTTTGCGAATGTATCCGCTCGGCGTGTCGACCGAAAAGCTAAACAGCTGGCGTGCCGCTGGAACTAAGGTGATCGGTAGGGGTCTCGCGCGATCGTCAGTGGTGACCCTCGCGCAAAGTGATTTTGCGTCCTGCGCACAGGCTGTGCCCGCGGCCAAGATCGTTGCGGACCCAGCGATCACGGCCAGGAAAGCTGCTTGAATGGATCGAGGCATGATAGCTCCCTTCGTCAAAACAGGCGCCTTTGCTTACCATCCGCGCACGGCGTTCCGCAAAGCTGCCGGTCTGCATGCGTCCGATCCGGAGCCGAAATCGCACATCGCGTATTTGCGCGGGGCTAGCTGGCATCGTTCATTGCGGCGCTGGGTGGCAAACAAACCTTGACGTGCCGCATTCTCCCTAACGCTTCGTGGGCAAAATCCCACAGCCGGTTTCACCGTCGCCAACCAGAGTCATCGGACCCTTTCCGGGACGACAAAAGCCGCGCTATCCGCCGGTTCTCCAATTTTCACGGAATCGCCCTTCGGCGCGGCTATATCCCTGGACAGAAAGCACCGAGTCTGTTATCGGCATGGCTTCGCCGCTCGGGTGCTTAGCAGCGCGGGGGTGATTGTGTCTTTACGCTCGAAATTAGGTTCGGCCCATCATGCGATGGTCGGCGCCTCACCCAAGGAGTATGCGTGCAAGTTCTCGTCCGCGACAATAATGTTGATCAGGCCCTCAAGGCGCTCAAGAAAAAGATGCAGCGGGAGGGCATTTTTCGCGAGATGAAACTGCGCGGCCATTATGAAAAGCCCTCGGAAAAGCGCGCCCGCGAGAAGGCAGAGGCCGTGCGCCGCGCCCGCAAGCTGGCCCGCAAGAAACTGCAGCGTGAAGGACTTCTGCCGATGAAGCCCAAGCCCGTGGTGGGGGTTCGTTGAAAGCTTGCTCAATTCAAGTATGCTCCAGCGCCCGGCGAAGTGTTGAAAACGGCGCCGCCGCTTAGGGCAACGTCCGGTTGGGCCAAGGGTTGTTCGTTGCGCTGCATGTGGTAAAGCGAAATAGTAATTTCGCCCCCGGCGGCGGCGCCCGTGTTCGTGGAACGGCGGGCAAGGGTGACCGGATGATGGTTTTCGCGGCCTTGCTCAAAAATCCGAAGCAGTCGCGGCGGCGCGTTGTTGGCTTTTTCTTATTGCTGGCCGCTTGTCCGCCCCTGCTCGCCGGCTGCGAAACAGCAACCAACATCATGGGCAAACAGGGAACCGGCGTCGCCGAAGTGGCGAATCAATCGCCGCAGGAGGCCGAGGCCAACCTTGCGTCCCTGACCGACGTCATCCAGCGCCACCCGGCGAGCGCCGAAGCCTACAACACGCGCGGCGTGGCTTACGCGCGGACCGGCAGGTTCCAGGAGGCGATCGCCGATTTCAGCCAATCGATCAAGCTCGCTCCCGGCAATGCGGCCTCGCTGACCAACCGGGCGCTCGCTTATCGTCAGATCAACCGCGATGACGCGGCGCTGGCCGATTTCAACGGCGCCGTGGCGGCCGATCCCAACCACGCGTCGGCCTATCTTGGCCGCGCTAATCTTCTGCGCGTTCAGGGCAAGCTCGACGAGGCACGAGCCGATCTCGACCAGGCGATCAAGCTCAATCCCGAAAATGCCCAAGCCTTTCACGCCCGGGGGTTGATCTATCAGCGCGAAGGCCTGCATGCGCAGGCGATCACTGACTTCGACAACGCGATCGATCGCGATCCCTTCGCCGGAGCGCCCTATCAGGCGCGCGGGGAGAGTTTGATCGCTATCGGCAAGAGCGACAAGGCGATCGAGGATTTCAACAGAGCGCTCAACGTCGATAACAAGAATGCCGAAGCCTGGGCCGGCCTCGGACTCGCCTATGAAAAATCCGGCAATCGCGCGAAGGCCATCGAATCCTATCAGCGCGCGCTCGCCTTCGATCCGAACAGCGAAATCGCCAAGGAGGGTGTCGCCCGCATCGGGCGGGTGTGATATCCCTGTTGCAAAGCGTGACCGCTGCTTCTTCGAAAGGGTTGCAACGAGCGGCCCTTGGCGTTCTACCGCTGCCGCTCGCCCTTACGCCATCGGAACGTCCAACCGCCGCATTGGCGACAATCCTTCCGGCGTATGTCTCGTCCTCGCCATTTCAAATCCTCCATGGGCCGCAAAGCCATGCGTCGGGGAGGATCACTTTTCAGGAGGAAGGCCGGTGGCGTGGCCTGGGATCCACGGTCTCCTGGCCCTGCGCCATCCCGGGTAGGTTGAGACTGATCCCGGCATACAACCATAGCAAGGTTAGAACCCGATACTCCTGGATGGGATCCATCAAGCCGGTCACCGCCATGCCGCAAAACGCCACCACGAGCGCGTTTGCCACCAACCTGATCTCCGGGTCGGTCGAGTGACGCGATTGCCGCCAGGCTAGCAACGTCGCCCTGGCGAAGAATGCGACGAATAACAGCGCGCCGAAGACGCCGATGTCGCCTGCCAGGCTGAGATACACGTTGTGGATCCCCGCCGAATCGAACTGTGTGTCCGCATCGTATTTGTTATAAGTGACGTTGCTATACTTTGGCATCTGTCCTGTGCTGTTGTTCAATCCCACCCCGAGAAAAGGATTGTCGAGGATCATCTTCGCGGCCGTCTCGTACTGAAGGATACGTGCGGACACCGAGTCCTCGCGAACCGTGAACTGCTTGTAAAGCGTGGGACTTGCCGCCGCCACCCCGGCCAGGCTGAGCAACACGACCAGAACCACTTCTTCTCGTCTCAACATGCGGTCTCTTATCATGATCAAAAACGCGAGCACGGTCTGAACGGTTACCGTGATGTAGTAGACCCTGGTAAAGGTGAGCACCAGGCCCAGTAGCCCGAAGGCTGTCAGAGCCGCAAACACGATCCGCATTCCGAACATGGCGTTCGGGACAGAAAGAAACAGCGCAAACGGAATTACCAGCAAGCACAGGTGTATGGTCGCGCCTGGCGATCCCAAGGTCCCGAAGGCCCGTACAGCGGACCCCTCATCGGTGCGGTCCACGGTCAAGTACTGCTCGATCTGCGACAAATCCTGATTGGTTTCGCCGAAGGTAAGGGGGGTCATGTACCCGGTCTCGAATCGCGCCACGATCATTCCCGCCTGGGTCACCAGGATGATCACCCCGACTATAGCGAGCACCCGAAGGGCGCTCTTCGAATCCAGGCAGTTGACGGCGAACAGATACACAATGAAGAGCTTGATCTGCCGCGATAGCTCGACGAAGCCGAGATAGGGAGACTCGGCCCCCACCAAGGACAGTAGGCATATGCCAAGATATCCGACAGCCAGCCAGGTGACAGGTGGAAAGCGCATCGTCTTCCCATGGAACAGGCAATCGTTGGCCCAGAAGGCGAGAAGAACAAGAAGCGCCAAATCGGTCGCGGTAATTTCAAACGTAAAGCTCCAAAAGTTGTAATCAATCTTCAACTCGTCGATCACCGCGTGACCATCGTTGAGGTTCTTGCTGATGTCGAACTGCAAGGACAACAGAAATATAGCAAACCAATACAGACGATAATTTTTGAAAAACACCGTCGACAGCACCAACGCCAAACCTAACGGCAACAGTCCGACGTAAGCCGTCTTCGTCACGTACAACGCAAGCGCGACAAATGTACCGATGCCACCCCCGATGCAGAGAATGAACAGGAACTGGGACGAAAGAACTCGGTCCCGGCCCAGGGTCCGCCGTCGATTGGACGCGGGCGGCAAACTCGTCATTGGCGACCCACGAAATGGCGTCTCGCCCGCGGACGGTTAAGGACGGGCGGCAAACAAGGCGGCGGCATTCGCCACGGAACACCGCCTCGCGGCACGTGGAAGACCGCGCCGGCGATTTCCCGCAGGGGTCTGGGTGGCAGTCCGGCCGCCGCACGCGGCGGCAACAGAGGCTCGATCACCGCCCGTTCGGCGAGGGTCATGCCGCTGGCGAAGCGAAGCCCGCCGCGCCTATGCTGCCTTGGGTCAAAACTCAATTAGCTGCAACTCATAGAAAACGAGCCATTTTTATTTTCGGTAGCGAAACGGAAAAATAAGTTTAATCAATCAGTTGTTTGCAATTGAATCTGGACCCTAGGGATGGTGGCGGTCCCCGTCAGGCCGTGCATCCAAATCGGTCTCGACAATCCGCAATCACATCCTACCGTGACCAACAAACCCGCATTCTGCTAGCGTTCGGAGACAACCTCTTAGATCACGTATCGCGACGCGTGTCGACCCCCGTTCAGAAGCCTAATTGCACCAACTATAGGACTCTATTCTCCTTGTTCGCTCGCGGTGTAATTTCGTCCACAGTCTGCCAGCGATAGCGGCCGATCGGCTCGGCTTGCAAGTCATCGCGGAACGACTTGACAAAGCCGGGGAGAGGCCCGTGAAACGCGACCGAATGCGTACGTGCGCTCGCGCGGCAAACGGGCAAGCATCTCCGCAAACTCGTTTTCTAGTTCTTGCAACTCCGGAGGAATAGCCGCCTCTGTTGGAGGGGTGCCAGCGGGCGACGGGGGTGTGAGATAGCTCACCAAGGCGACCTTGCGAATTGCCGAGACGATGCTCCTCAGGGCATAATCGAATCTCGTTTTGTCGATCTAATGAATGAGAACATCAAAGCAAATCAGCAGATCGGCGTTCGCCGTGAGCGGCTCGGCAGCAATATCGTGAATGGCGAATCGCAGAGAAGAGACGCAACGTGCCTTGCCGTGTTGCGCTCGATTATGATCTCCGAAATATCGCACCCAAGATAAA
>JBOHJU010000107.1:0-8497 GCA_050728755.1 Methylocella sp. | reverse complement strand
ATTTTGATCCAGGAAAACGCCCGCGTGGAAGCAGGTTTCGTCGAACCTCTGCAAAGCGTCGCGAGCGGCCGCCACATTCGCGCCAAGGGGATCGACTTTGCCGATGGCGAGGTTTTGCTTGCTGCCGGAACAAGGCTTGGCGCATCGAACATCGCGCTCGCCGCCGCGATGAATTTCGCCGAAGTCGCGGTCGTTCTCAGGCCGCGCGTAGGAATTCTCGCGACCGGCGACGAACTGGTGCGGCCTGGCGCAATTGTTGGCCCCGATCAAATTGTTGCCTCGAATTCCTTCGCGATTGCCGCGCTCGTCGAGGCGGCAGGCGGCGAACCGCTCGATCTCGGCATCGCGAGGGACGAGTTGGGCGCGCTTGAGAAGGGCATCGGCGGCGCACGCGCGGCCGATGTTTTGGTGACGCTCGGCGGAGCATCCGTCGGCGATTACGATCTCGTCAAACCGGCGCTCGCGGAGCAGGGCATGGAGCTGAACTTTTGGAAGATCGCGATGCGTCCCGGAAAGCCAGTGATCCATGGCCACCTTAGGGGGACGATTATCCTTGGCTTGCCGGGAAATCCGGTTGCCGCCATCGTCGCCGGAATAGTTTTTCTTGTGCCCCTGGTGCGCGCGCTCTGCGGCGATCCGGATGCGGGCCGCGACGAGAGCGAACCGGCGATCCTCGGCCGGCGGCTCCGTGCCAACGACAGCCGCCAAGATTTTTTACGCGCGACGTTGTGTCCTAGCGAGACAGGGCTGCCGGTCGCAACCCCTTTCGAGATACAGGATTCCTCGCTTCTGCGGATCCTTGCGCAATCGCAATGCCTGGTTGTTCGCGAGCCCCATGCCGAGCCCGCGGCGGCGGGCGATCCGTGCCGAATCATCCGGCTTGGATTTTGAGATGGATTTTGCGCCCGGACCGGAGAAGAGCTCCGCCTTCTCAAATCCGCGCGGCGGTTGACAAGGAGCGCTGCCGGGATGCCCCTGGCCCTCTGATGGAAAAGCAAATCAACGTCGATCTCCTCGTTATTGGTGGCGGCGTCAACGGAGCCGGGATCGCGCGCGACGCCGCGGGGCGCGGCCTATCCGTGATGCTTTGCGAGCAGGGCGATCTTGCCGGCGCGACGTCGTCGGCGTCGAGCAAGCTCATTCACGGCGGGCTGCGTTATCTCGAATATTACCACTTCCGCTTCGTCCGCGAGGCGCTGAGGGAGCGGGAGGTGCTGCTTCGCATCGCGCCGCACATCGTCTGGCCGGCGCGTTTCATCTTGCCGCACGACAAGGGGTTGCGGCCTGCTTTGGTGATCGAGGCAGGCCTCTTTCTTTACGATTGGCTTAGCCTCCGCAACCGCCTGAGCCGCCTGAGCCGCTCGCGCCGCCTCGACCTTCGCACGGCCCAGGAGGGCGCCCCGCTGAAGGACCATTTTATGACAGGCTTTGCTTATTCGGACTGCCGCGTGGACGATGCCAGACTTGTGGTGCTGAACGCCGTCGATGCGCGCGAACGCGGCGCTTGTATCCGCACCAGAACCCGCTGCGTTTCGGCGAAGCGGGTGCAAGACATATGGCAAGCGACGCTCCTCGATATGCGGGAAGCGGCGGCGACGACCGTGACCGCACGCGCGCTCGTGAATGCCGCGGGACCGTGGGCCGCCGAAGTGCTGAGCGGCATAATCGGCGGCAGCACGGACAAAAGACTGCGTCTCGTCAAGGGCAGCCACATCATCGTGCCCCGCATCTACAAGGGTGAGCATAGCTATGTCCTGCAAAACGAGGATCGCCGCGTCATCTTCGTGATGCCCTATGAAGAGGAATATTCGCTCATCGGCACGACAGAAATCCCTTTCGCCGGAGATCTGTTGAAAGCGCGGGTAAGCGAGGATGAAATCGTCTATCTCTGCGCCGCAGTGTCGTGTTATTTCCGCGAGCCTTTAAGCCCGCGCGAGGTAGTTGAAAGCTTTTCCGGGGTGCGGCCGCTCTTCGATGAGGGACCGAAGAATGCGTCGGCCACGACCCGCGCGTATGTGCTCGATCTCGACGCGCCGGAGGGCGGCGCGCCGCTTCTTTCGGTATTTGGCGGCAAGATCACCACCTACCGCCGCTTGGCCGAGGATGCGATCAAGCGACTTGCACCGCATCTCAAGCCCCCGCGCGGAAATTCCTGGACCGCGACGGCGCCGCTGCCTGGCGGCGACATGGAAGGCGGCGATTTCGGCCGGTTTTTGCGTACGTTGCGCGGCAAATATCCGTGGCTCGATGTTGCGATCGTAGCCCGATTGGCCCGCGCGTATGGCACGCGGGTAGAGATGATTCTCGGCAATGCGCGTAGCGCGGACGATCTCGGTATCGAATTTGGCGCCGGATTCTTTCAAGCCGAGATCGATTACCTTATCGGCCACGAATTCGCGCTCACCGCCGAGGACATTTTGTGGCGGCGGTCGAAACGGGGTCTGCACCTCTCAAAGGCCGAACGCGCCCGCCTAGGCGCCTATGTGGACGCGCGTCTTGACGCGCGCGCGAATGGCCGGAAAACAACTCCGGTGTAAGGAGAGCCGCCGCGCCGAGGCTCACGCCAGCTTGCCAAGCTGGCCCGTGCCGCGTGGGCCTTCGGTTCAGTTCAAGCAATCCACGGCGCTTGTGCCCGGTTTCGATGCAATTACAACCCATTAAAAGCGTGTCTTGGTTTTTGGGAGGCGTCGAGAAATCGGGAGGAGATTATGCAAAGCAAGGGCGGTAAGAAAAGCGCGGCCTTATGGGCGCGGGGATTTGCGGCCCTTTGCGCCGCTCTGGCGGCGGCGGAGGGCGGCGCCTCGGCCGCTCCCGTCGCGACGGTGCTGCACTCCTTGACGGGAGGCGCCAGCGACGGGGCTGATCCCATTGCCGGCCTGATTGCCGACAGCAGCGGCAATCTCTAAGGCAGGACAGTAAGTGGCGGGTCGCCTTCGGGTTGCTTCAGGTTCGGATGCGGTACGGTGTTCGAGCTTTCGCCGAACCACGATTCCTTTGAAATTCAGTCGGGCTTCACCTTGGGGAGCGCCAGCAATGGGATCAATCCCCCCACCCAGCCGGTGACTCTCCAGTTAGCGGCGGCGCAGAACGCCAGTTTGACCGGGACCGTAAAGCCGGTGCCGGTGACGCTAGCCATCGGCGCCGATACTGGCACCACCTCGGTCACGGCCACTATTGCGAGCGGGCTCGCGGCTGCACATTGACGGCTACTGGCCCTCGACAACGCCAGCCGCAAGATCCCGGTCCCGTAAAACCACGTGCCGGGAAGGCCGCGTTTGCCGCGCAGCGTCTTAAGGGCCCATGCGGGGCCTCTTGTTCGCTTGGAGGAGAGTTGGCGCGCCGGGGCTCAAACCAGTTGCTTAAGCTGGTTCGTTGCAGCTATACAGCGCGCGGACGAATTTGCCCGGGGCCTTGGTTTTCAGATCCATCGTTTTTTACGCTTGCAAATAGATGACAACCAACTATAATTATCCTCAATTTTTCAGGCTAAAACCGGAGGAGATACACAGCATGGACAGCAAGAGAAGCCGCGCCTCTTGGGGGGTAATTGCGGCCCTTTGGGCCGTGCTGGCCGCGGCGGCGAGCGGCAGCGCCTCGGCCGCTCCCGTGGAGACCGTGCTCTATCCATTTTCGGGGGGTACCGACGGGAGCTATCCGGCTGCGGGCCTGATCTTTAACAGCCAGGGCAATCTCTATGGGACGACCAGCTCGGGCGGCGCAAATGGATACGGCACGGTGTACGAGCTGATACCTGCCAGTGACGGCGGCTGGACCGAGACCGTGCTGTACAATTTCTGCAGTTTGGCAAACTGCAGCGACGGGAGCCGTCCCGTTGCCGGGCTTATTCTCGACAGTAAGGGCAATCTCTATGGGACGACCGCAAATGGCGGCGGGTCGGGATGCAGCGCGTCGGGGCCGGGAGGATGCGGCACGGTGTTCGAGCTGACGCGTACCGGCGGCGGAGTCTGGAACGAGACCGTGCTGCACACTTTCTCCGGCTACCCCAGCGACGGGGCCATTCCCCTTGCCGGCCTGATTGCCGACAGCCGGGGCAACATGTATGGGACGACCAGCTTGGGCGGCGCGAACGGATACGGCACGGTTTTCGAGCTGACGCCTGCTGGCGTCGAGACGGTGCTGTTCAATTTCTGCTTTACGCCGAAATGCAGTTACGGGATCTATCCCCAAGCAGGCCTGCTCGCCGACAGCAAGGGCAATCTTTACGGGACAACCCTTGAGGGAGGAAACCCCTACGGATACGGCACGGTGTTCGAGCTCTCGCCGCCTGCCATTACCGGGGGGGCCTGGAACGTTACGGTGCTTTACGCTTTCAACGACGGCAGCGCCGGAGAATATCCCTTAGCCGGCCTGGTCGCCGACACCAACGGCAATCTCTATGGAACGACCAACTTGGCCGGCACGGCAAGTGCCGGGGCGGTGTTCGAGCTCTCGCCGCCGGCCATTGCCGGGGGGGCCTGGATTTTAACGGTGCCGCACGCCTTCAAGGGCGGCAGCGACGGGGGCAATTCCTATGCCGGCCTGATCGCCGACATGAACGGCAATCTCTATGGGACGACCGGCACTGGCGGCAACGCGTCAAATAGCGGCACGGTGTTCGAGCTGACGCCTGCCACCGGCGGCGGCTGGACCAAGCGCGTGCTGTACAATTTCTGCAGTTTGTTGCCCTGCACCGACGGGGGCATTTCCCTTGCCGGCCTGCTCGCCGACAGCAAGGGCAATCTCTATGGGACGACCACAGTAGGCGGCGGCGCGTCAAATGCCGGCACGGTGTTCGAGCTGACGACCGGCACCGGGTTCGTCCCGCCCGTACCCTTCGCCGCCTTCAGCGGCCAGCTCGCGATCCAATTCGGCACGGCGCCAAACACCGATGTGTTTGAACTACTGTCGAGCTTCACCTTGGGGAGCGCCAGCAACGGGATCAATCCCCCCGCCGAGACGGTGACCCTCCAAGTCGGCACCTTCACCACCACCATCCCGCCATTCTCCTTCACAGGGTTAGGTTCGTTCGCGTACATCGGTGTGATCGATGGCGTCAATTTGGAGCTGTCGATCACCCCTACCGGGACGAAGCGATACGCCTTGGACGCGTTGGTGACCAACGCCAGTTTGACCGGGACCGTGAACCCCGTGCCGGTGACACTGACTATCGGCGCCGATACCGGCACCGTCTCGATCACGGCGGTCTTTGCGAACGGCGGGCTCGCGGCTGCGCATTTACCGTAAGTGACCCCCGGCGACGCCACCCGCGCGCCGGGGCTCAATGCCTATGCTGGTGCATCGGAGCTATACTGCGTGCATGTGACTTGCCGCATGGGCCTTCGGTTCAGTCCAAGCAAACTACGGCACCGGTCCCCGGGTTCGATCCAATGACAATCGGGAGGAGGTTATGCAAAGCAATCACAGCAAGCGAAGCTGCGCGGGATGGGCGCGGGCAATTGCGCCCTTTGCGTCGGGCTGGCCGTGGCGGCGGGCGGCGGTGCCTTGGCCGCTCCCGTCGAGACGGTGCTGTACTCCTTTACCGGGCGGCAGCGACGGGGGGCCTTCGCTGGCCTGATTGCCGACAGCAGCGGCAATCTCTATGGCACGACATCCCAGGGCGGCGGGTCGGGATGCTACATCCCCGTCCCCCCTTCCCGTCAGGGTGCGGCGTGGTGTTCAAGCTCTCGCCGAGCGGGATCTTTACGGTGCTGCACACCTTTACGGGCGGCAGCGACGGAAAATTACCCGAAGGCGCCCTGCTTGCCGACAGCAGCGGCAATCTCTATGGCGCGACATATGGGGGCGGCACGTCGAATAGAGGCACTGTGTTCAAGCTCACGCCGGGCGGGACCGAGACGGTGCTGCACACCTTTACGGGCGGTAGCGACGGCCTGATTGCCGACAGCAGCGGCAATCTCTATGGCACGACAATCTTTGGCGGCGCGTCGAATGCCGGCGTGGTGTTCAAGCTATCGCCGACCGGAACCGAGACGGTGCTTTATTCCTTTACGGGCGGCAGCGACGGGGCTTTTCCCCAAGCCGGCCTTTATGCCGACAGCAACGGCAATCTCTTTGGCACAACAAATGGTGGCGGCGCATCGGGAAACGGCGTGGTGTTCAAGCTGGCAGGCACGGGGTTCGAGGTGCCCACGTTGCAGGTGACGCCTGCGGCCAACATCCAGGCCTCCGTCCTAGGCGGGCTCCTATTGGGGCCGTCCTCATTCAGCTATCAGCTCAGCGCCACAACCGGTAGCATCAACGTTTCGATCTTGGGCATCCCGAGCTGGCTCAACGCGTCCTTTACGTCCGCGACGGTCACGGCGACATCGCCAACGGCCGTGACTCTCTCCGTGAATCTCGACGTTATCCTGGGCGTTCTACTAAACCCGAACGCGACCATAACCTTCACCAACACAACCAACGGCCAAGGCAGCACCACCAGGACCGCGACGTTGAAGGTCTTATAATAAGGCGACTGCAAGGATTGGGGAATGGCAGAATTTCTATTTCGCAAATCTTCCTTCCCGCGGTCCCGCCGGCGAGCCGCGCACCGCTTCGCCAATGTCCGCGTCAACCGACGGCAACTCCTTTTGCGAAAGCAACAAAAAACCCGGCCGCGAGGGCCGGGCTTTAAGTTTGCCCGAAAGGAGCTGCTTTTGATTCGGTCCTAATATTTGGCGACGATTGGAGGCGGAAGGAAGTTGAAGTGATAGTTTATACCGGCGCGGACGATGTTGCCGTTGAAGCGCGTCGTGGAGAACGGACTGCTACTGTAGGCCAAACCAAAAACTGCACTGTTGAACGCCAGCGGGCTGAGACCGTAGGTCACGCGCCCGATGTCGTAATAGAGATATTCGACCTTGGCGCTCCAATTCGGCGCGAACAACCATTCGAGGCCGCCGCCGGCCGTCCAGCCGACGCGCGAATTGGAAAGGCTCCCAAAGGAACCAAACCCCGGCGCAAACGGAAGGTTTTCTTGGCCGATGCCGGTGGCAGCATCAACCCCGCCATAGGCGAGACCGCCGGTCCCGTAGATAAGCAAAGTCGGCGTGATGGTAAAGCCCAAGCGGCCGCGCACCGTGCCAAGGTAATCAATCCGCTTGTCCGATTGAACGGTCGACTCGATCGTTTCGCCTGGGACGGCGGCAGGGTGTCCGGAACCGCTGAAGGAGCCGCTGGCGTGGGTTCCCGCAAGGCCCTGGATGTCCGCCTCGATGCCGACGACCCAGCTGTTGTAGAACTGGTAATTGTAGCCGACCTGACCGCCGCCAATGAAGCCGTTGGGGTTGAGGGCTACGGATCCGGTCGCAAGGGCGGACGACAGGGCGAGCTCTGTACCGAAAGTGGGGGCGGCAAACACCGGCACTGTCGTCGTATCGACGTTTCGGCTGGCGGCCCACTCATAGCCGGCGTTCAGGCCGGTATAAAGGCCGGTCCAGGTGAAGACCGGCGGCGGCGGCAGAAAGACCGGCGGCGGGGGCCGTGCCCCGAGGTCGGCGGCGAAGGCCGTACCGGTGAGCGCCATGGCGCCGGCGGATGCCAAGAGAGTGCGGCGTAACATGTTTTATCTCCTCAAGGGATGTTAGGATAGCGGTTCAGCAGGTTACGCGGGTTGCGCCGGACTTCAAACGTTGTCGGCCTATGCACCGCGTTATCCGGCGCACTGTGGCATAAACGCCACGAAAAGCGGGCGGAACCGCGTTACTGCTTCGCGCGAGAGCATAAGAAAACCCGGCCACGAGGGGCCGGGTTTAGTTTTGTCGTGCAGGAGAAAAGCCTGAGTCAGAAGAGGCCGAATCAATATTTGGCGACGACCGGGGGCGGAGCAGCACCGAACTTGTAGCTAAATCTGGCTTGGACTTGGCTTTCGGTCAGATGATGGGTGAAGATTACGTTGCCGTCGGTGATTACGGTGCCGACCCTGATAGCGGGGAAGTCCGGGCTCCGGCCGAAATCGGAGTAGCGGTATTCGGCCCCGATCGACCAGTTGTTGGTGACGGCATATTCGAGGCCGCCGCCGACCGTCCAGCCGGTGCGGGTCTTCGAATCTTGCTCGTTCAGGACGAAAGGCGTGCCGGACGAGGAGTAGTTATCGTCAAAGCCGGCAAAAGCGGCGCCGCCGGTGCCGTAGATGAGGACACGGTCGAAGGCGACGCCGAGACGGCCGCGAATCGACCCCTGCGTTTCCGTGCGCACGCTCATCGTCACCCCCGTCGCCGATGTTCTCGTCCCGGTGAGGCTGCTGCCGTCGACCGTTCCTTCGATGCCCGCGACCCAATTGGCGATCTGCAGATTATAGCCGACATGGGCGCCGCCGAGCACCCCGTTCGGCTTAGTGTTGAAAAAGGCATTGTCGGCAACAGGGGTAAGCACATCCACTACATCGATGGGATCGCTGCCCCAAACGTAGCCGACCTGGCCGCCCATATAGATGCCGGTCCAGGTGAAGATTGGCGCCGGCGGCAAATAGACCGGCGGCGGGGGGCGTGTCCCGAGG
>JBOHJU010000106.1:0-8512 GCA_050728755.1 Methylocella sp. | reverse complement strand
CGCTTCGGCGGTGGCCGCTGGCCGGGCGCCTGGCTTGCTCTCGGGGGCCGGTTTCTTGGCCTTGGCGGCTGCCTTTGGCGTACCCTTCGCGGCTTCCTTGGCGGCGTCCTTACCGGCATCCTTGCCTGCCGGCTTGCCCGTGCCCTTGGCTCCGCCTTTGCCGGTTTTCGACTCAGCCATCGATCAATTCTCCGGAGCGCTTCGCGAAACGAACCTTGCGGCCGTCCGTCAAGATCTTGAACCCTACCCGGGAAGGCTTGCCGTTCTTGGGGTCGGCAATTGCCAGATTCGAGAGGTGGATCGGGGCCTCCTTGGTGATGATCCCCCCTTCCACCTTGGCGGATTGCTTCTGGTGCCGCTTGACAGTGTTGACCCCGCGCACAATCGCGCGCTCCTCGTGCGGCTGAACCCGCACGACCTCGCCGGAACGGCCTTTATCGCGGCCGGCAAGGACAACAACCCTGTCGCCTTTTTTGATTTTTGCCGCCATCACAACACCTCTGGCGCGAGCGAGATGATCTTCATCTGGTTCCTGGCGCGCAATTCGCGCGGAACCGGCCCAAAGATGCGGGTGCCGACCGGCTCCGCCTGGGCGTTGATCAACACCGCCGCATTGGAGTCGAACCGGATCACCGACCCGTCGGCGCGCTTGATGTCCTTGGCGGTGCGCACGACCACCGCCTTCATCACGTCGCCTTTTTTGACGCGCCCGCGCGGAATCGCTTCCTTGATCGAGACGACGATAATATCGCCGACGCCTGCGTATTTCCGCTTCGAGCCGCCGAGCACCTTGATGCACATCACGCGCCGCGCGCCGGAATTATCGGCGACGTCGAGGTTGGTTTGCATCTGTATCATCGTCTTGCACCTTTCTTCCCGGGCCGGTTTCCAGCGGCACAAGGCCAAGCGGACTTCGTCGGAAGGAGGCTTTCGCCTCCCAATCCATTAACCCGTTATTTCGTCGCGCCGACGACGATCCAGCGTTTCAGCTTCGAGATCGGCTTCGTTTCCTCAATCGACACCACGTCTCCTACCTTGAAGGCTTTCATCGGGTCATGCGCGTGATAATTCTTCGATCGCCGCACCGTCTTCTTCAGAAGGGGATGCGTAAAACGGCGCTCGACCGTGACGACGATCGTCTTTTCTTGCTTGTCGCTCACCACAATACCGTGGAGAATTCGCTTCGGCATGATTTCTTGAACCTGTTTTTGACTAGGCCTTGATTGCCATCCTATTTCGCGCCTTCGACATGCTTTTGCGCAGAAAGCGTCTTGATCCTTGCGATGTCGCGGCGCACGACGCGCACCCGCGCGGTGTTTTCGAGCTGCCCGGTGGCGCGCTGAAAGCGCAGGTTGAATTGCTCTTTCTTGAGATTCAGGAACTCTTGCTCAAGCTGATCCTTGGACATCACCTTAAGGTCGGACAAACGCTGCTTCTGTTTCATGGCCGCTTCCCGTCTACTCGGCGATCCGCTGGATGAAGCGTGTTTTGACCGGCAGCTTGGCGGCGGCAAGGAGGAGCGCTTCCTTGGCGGTTTCGACCGGGACCCCGTCGAGCTCGAACATGATGCGGCCCGGCGCGACCCGGCAGGCCCAGAATTCGGGGGCACCCTTGCCCTTGCCCATGCGAACCTCGGTCGGCTTCTTCGAGACCGGGACATCCGGGAAAATCCGGATCCAGACGCGACCGGCGCGGCGCATGTGGCGGGTCAACGCGCGGCGCGCGGCCTCGATTTGACGTGCGGTGATCCGCTCGGGTTCGAGCGTCTTGAGGCCGAACTGGCCAAAATTCAATTCGAACCCGGCCTTCGAGGCACCGCGTATGCGGCCCTTAAAGGCTTTGCGGAATTTTGTGCGCTTTGGTTGCAACATGAGTCAAACTCTCGGAGCTCGCATCGGACGGTCAGGCGGCATCGCGTTCGCGCCGCCGCCGCTCGCCGCCGCCGGAATGATCCTGTTCCGCCATTTTCTTGTCTTGTGCCATCGGATCGTGTTCAAGAATTTCGCCCTTGAAGATCCAGACCTTGATCCCGCAAGTGCCGTAGGCCGTGTGCGCCGTCGCGGTGCCGTAATCGACATCGGCGCGTAACGTATGCAGCGGCACCCGGCCTTCGCGATACCATTCGAGCCTTGCGATTTCGGCGCCGCCGAGGCGGCCCGAGCAATTGATCCTAATGCCTTCCGCACCGAGCCTGATCGCCGACTGCACCGCCCGCTTCATGGCGCGGCGGAAGGCGACCCGGCGCTCAAGCTGCTGGGCGATTGAATCGGCAACGAGGACCGCGTCGATCTCCGGCTTGCGCACCTCGACAATGTTGATGACGACTTCGGACTCCGTCATCCCCGCAACGGTCTTGCGGATCTTGTCGATATCTGCGCCCTTCTTGCCGATCACCACGCCAGGGCGCGCCGAATGGATCGTCACCCGGCATTTCTTATGCGGGCGCTCGATGACGATCTTCGAAATCGCCGCCTGTTTGAGGACCTTCATGAGCGTCGCCCGAATTGCCATGTCCTCGTGCAAGAGCTTGCCATATTCGGCCCTGCCCGCGAACCAGCGCGAATCCCAGGTCCTGTTTACGCCGAGCCGCAGCCCGATCGGATTAACTTTTTGTCCCATCGGTTTGTCCTTACGCCTGAGCGGCGGCGGCGCCGGCTTCCCGGACAACGATCGTCAGATGCGCGAAAGGCTTACGAATGCGCCCGGCGCGGCCCCGCGCGCGCGGGCTGAAGCGCTTCAGGATCATCGCGTTGCCGACATAGGCCGCGGCGACGACGAGATCGTCGACATCGAGATTGTGGTTGTTCTCGGCGTTGGCGATCGCGCTCTCGAGGGTCTTCTTGACATCGAAGGCGCTCCGCTTGCGGGAAAACTCGAGATCGGCGAGAGCCTTCTCAACCTTCTTGCCGCGGATCAATTGCGCCAAAAGGTTCAACTTCTGCGGGCTGACCCGCAGCATCCTTGCGACCGCCTTGGCTTCATTGTCCTTCAGCGCGCGCGGCGCTTTTTGCTTGGCCATGATTTCAGTCCCTCTCAGCCTCGTTTGGCTTTCTTGTCCCCGGCGTGACCGTGAAAGGTGCGCGTCGGAGAAAACTCACCGAATTTATGACCAATCATGTCTTCGGTAACCGAGACCGGCACATGCTTGCGGCCGTTATAGACCGCGAACGTGAGCCCAACGAATTGCGGCAAGATGGTCGAGCGGCGACTCCAAATCTTGATGATTTCGGAGCGGCCTGAATTGCGCGAACTCTCCGCCTTCTTGAGCAGATAGCCATCGACAAACGGGCCTTTCCAGATCGAGCGCGCCATGATCAGCCCTTCTTCTTGCTCTTGTGACGCGAGGTCACGATGAATTTGGCGGTGGATTTGCTGGTCCTTGTCCTTTTGCCTTTCGTCGGCTTGCCCCAGGGCGTCACCGGATGGCGTCCCCCCGAGGTCCGGCCTTCGCCGCCGCCGTGCGGATGATCGACCGGATTCATCGTCACCCCGCGATTATGCGGTCTGCGCCCGAGCCAGCGGCTGCGTCCGGCCTTGCCGAGTGAAATATTCATATGATCGGGATTGGAAACCGCGCCGACGGTTGCGAAGCATTGGCCATGGATAAGGCGCTGCTCGCCGGAGTTCAGGCGGACGATGACATAGCCCTCGTCGCGTCCCACCACCTGGGCGTAGGTGCCGGCCGCGCGCGCGATGGCGGCGCCCTTGCCGATCTTCATCTCAATATTATGAACGATCGTGCCGGCCGGCACATTGGCAAGCGCCATCGCATTGCCCGGTTTCACGTCGGCCTGCGCGCCCGAAATCACTTTGTCGCCCGCGGCGAGCCGCTGCGGCGCGATGATGTAGGAAAGATCGCCGTCGGCATAGCGGATGAGCGCAACAAAGGACGTCCGGTTTGGATCGTATTCGATCCGCTCGACTTTGGCGGGAATATCGAGTTTGCGCCGCTTGAAATCCACGATCCGGTAGCTCTGCTTGTGACCGCCGCCGCGAAAACGCACGGTGATACGGCCATTATTGTTGCGGCCGCCGGCCGAAGGCTTCCCCTCGGTTAGCTGCTTTAGCGGTTTGCCCCTATAGAGGCCGGAGCGATCGACAATGACGAGCTGGCGAAGCCCAGGGGTAACCGGATTGAATGTCTTCAGTGCCATCGGCGCATTCCTCAAAGTAAAGTCTCAAAGCCCGGTCGTCACATCGATCTTGTGACCCTCGGCGAGGGTCACAACAGCCTTCTTCAAATCGGATTGGACGCCGCGCGTGCCTTTGAACACTTTTCGCTTGCCCTTGCGGATGAGCGTATTGACCGCTTCCACCTTGACATCGAAGAGCCGCTCGACCGCCGCCTTTATCTCGGGTTTCGTCGCGTTTTTACGAACCTTGAAGATGACCTGATTTGCTTCCGACGCAAGCGTCGCCTTCTCGGTGATAACCGGGGCGACGATCACGTCGTAATGATGCGCATCGTGCGCGAGCATGGCCGGGCTCATTTGAAACGCGCCTCCAAGGCAGCGATCGCCGCTTTGGTCAAGACAAGCGTGTCGCGGCGGAGAATGTCGTAGACATTGATGCCCTGCGCCGGCAGGACGTCGATTTGCGGAATGTTGCGCGCGGCAAGGCAAAAATTTGTCTCAAGCTCCTCGCCGCCGACGATCAAGGCGTTGGTCAAGCCGAGCTTGGCGAAACTCGCCTTCAAGGATTTGGTCTTGGGATCGGCCACGCGCGCCTCCGGCCACACGATGATCGCGCCATCCTTGGCCTTGGCGGAAAGCGCGTGTTTGAGGGCGAGAGCGCGCAGTTTTTTGGGCAGATCATGCGCATGCGAGCGCACGACGGGGCCGAAGGCGCGTCCGCCGCCGCGAAATTGCGGCACCCGCGCCGATCCGTGCCGCGCCGATCCTGTCCCCTTCTGCTTGTACAGTTTCTTGCCGGTGCGCGAAATGTCCGCGCGGCCCAGCGTCTGGTGCGTTCCAGCGCGGCGTTTGGCGAGCTGATAGCGGACCATCCGCGCGATCAAATCCTCGCGTGGAGCGAGACCGAAAATAGCATCATCGAGGTCGATCGAGCCGACGCTCTCGCCGTCGAGGGAGGTGATGTCGATCTTCATGCGCTGGCCTCCGCCGCTTCCCCGCCCGCGCCGCCCAAAGCCGCATTTGTCATGCGGTATTTGCCGGGCTTCGGCGCCTCTTGGGGAAGCGCCTTTTTCACCGCGTCGCGCACATAAATCCAGCCGCCGGAGGTTCCAGGGACCGCGCCCTCGACGAGAATAAGACCGCGTTCGATATCGAGATCGACAATGCGCAGGTTCAACGTCGTCACCCTCTCGGTGCCGAGGTGTCCGGCCATTTTCTTATTCTTGAACGTCTTGCCCGGGTCTTGCCTGCCGCCGGTCGAACCATGCGACCGGTGCGAGATCGAGACGCCGTGGGTTGCCCGCAAGCCACCGAAATTCCAACGCTTCATGGCGCCGGCGAAGCCCTTGCCGGTGCTCGTCCCCGTCACGTCGACGAACTGGCCAACGACGAAATGATCCGCCGTGATCTCGGCGCCGACCGGAAGCAACGCGTCCTCCTCGACACGGAATTCGGCCAGCTTCATTTTGGGCTCGACCTTGGCGACCGCGAAGTGGCCGCGTTCCGCCTTCGAAACATTCTTGACCTTGGCGCGGCCTATGCCGAGCTGGACCGCGGTATAGCCATTGCGGTCCTTGGTCCGATGCGCCACGACCTGGCAGCCGACGAGCTTCAACACGGTGACCGGCACATGTTCGCCCCCGCCGGTGAAGACACGGGTCATGCCGAGCTTTTGCGCGATGACACCTGACCGCATGGTTTACTTCCCTTATCGCCGTCGCGCGGAAAGCCGCCGCGCGAGGTTCTGCTCAACTCAAAAAAAACCAGCCTTCGCTAAAGCTTGATCTCCACATCGACGCCCGCGGCCAGATCGAGCTTCATCAAAGCGTCAACTGTCTGCGGCGTCGGATCGACGATGTCGAGAACCCTTTTATGAGTCCTTATCTCGAACTGTTCGCGCGATTTCTTATCGACATGCGGCGAACGGTTGACGGTGAATTTCTCGATCTTCGTCGGCAGCGGAATGGGGCCCCGCACCTGGGCTCCCGTCCGCTTCGCCGTCGAGACGATCTCCTTCGTCGAGGAATCGAGGATTCGATGATCGAAGGCCTTGAGGCGAATGCGAATATTCTGGCCGTTCATCGCATGAAATCCCTGCCTGCCGGCCGCGGCCCTTGGCCCCAGCGGCTAACGCCAATCCTCGTTTGTCCTCGTGCCGGAACCGACAGGCGCCAGCAAGGAGACTCTGATATCCAACCACGCGAACGCGTGCGTCCGCGCTATTCCGTAATCGAGGCGACGACCCCGGCGCCGACGGTGCGGCCGCCTTCGCGGATGGCGAAGCGGAGCTTCTCCTCCATCGCGATCGGAACGATCAACTCGATATCCATCGTCACATTGTCGCCGGGCATCACCATCTCGGTGCCTTCCGGCAAGGTCACGACGCCGGTCACGTCGGTGGTCCGGAAATAGAATTGCGGCCGGTAGTCGGTGAAGAACGGAGTATGACGGCCGCCCTCGTCCTTGGTCAGGATATAGGCTTCCGCCTTGAACTTTGTGTGCGGCTTCACCGAGCCCGGCTTGCACAAGACCTGGCCGCGCTCGACATCCTCGCGCTTGGTGCCGCGCAAAAGCGCGCCGATGTTGTCGCCGGCTTGACCCTGATCGAGGAGCTTACGGAACATCTCGACGCCGGTGACCACCGTCTTCGCCGTCGTCCGCAGGCCAACGATCTCGACCTCCTCGCCGACCTTGACGGCCCCGCGCTCAACCCTGCCGGTGGCGACGGTGCCGCGGCCAGAAATCGAGAACACGTCCTCGACCGGCATCAGGAACGGCTGATCGACCGGACGCTCGGGCTGCGGAATATAGGCGTCCACCGCGTCCATCAGCCTCAATACCGAATCGTGCCCGATCTCCGGACTGCGGCCCTCGAGCGCGCACAACGCCGAACCTTGGACGATCGGAATGTCGTCGCCGGGAAAATCGTACTTCGACAAAAGCTCGCGAACCTCGAGCTCGACGAGCTCCAGAAGCTCGGGATCGTCGACCATGTCGACCTTATTCATATAAACGACCAGCGCCGGGACGCCGACCTGGCGGGCAAGCAGAATATGCTCGCGGGTTTGCGGCATCGGGCCGTCCGCCGCCGAGACCACCAAAATCGCGCCGTCCATCTGCGCCGCGCCGGTAATCATGTTTTTTATATAGTCGGCGTGGCCCGGACAATCGACATGGGCGTAATGCCGCTTCTTGGTCTCGTATTCGACATGCGCCGTCGAGATCGTAATCCCGCGCGCTTTTTCTTCCGGCGCCTTGTCGATCTGATCGTAGGAGGTGTAGGTCGCGCCCCCCGTCTCGGCCAAAACCTTGGTGATTGCCGCGGTTAGCGTCGTCTTGCCATGATCGACGTGACCGATTGTCCCGATATTGCAATGCGGCTTTGTCCGCTTGAATTTTTCCTTGCCCATCGTCCGGCTCCTTTACGATTTTCTCACGTGCTGCCTCAAAGGATCAGGTGTATTTGGCCTGAATCTTCCCGGCTTCGCCCGCCGGGACCTGTTCATAATGATCGAATTGCATCGTGTAGTTGGCGCGGCCTTGGCTGAAGGATCGCAGCTGATTGACGTAGCCAAACATATTCGCGAGCGGCACCATCGCATTGATGACGACCGCGTTGCCGCGCATGTCCTGCCCCTGTACCTGCCCGCGCCTGCCGAGGAGGTCGCCCATGACCGAGCCGGTGTAGTCCTCCGGGGTGGTGACCTCGACCTTCATGACCGGTTCGAGCAGGACGGAGCCGCCTTTTCGCAGCGCTTCGCGAAATGCCGCGCGGGCGGCGAGCTCGAACGCAAGCACCGACGAATCGACGTCATGGTACCCGCCGTCGACCAAGGTCGCCTTGACGTCGACAACCGGAAAGCCGGCGAGAAAACCCGATCCCATGACGCTGTTGATGCCCTTTTCGACGCCGGGAATAAATTCCTTCGGCACCGTGCCGCCGACGACCTTGCTCTCGAAGGTCGAGCCCATGCCCGCCTCGTTTGGCTCGAAGATGATTTTTACGCGCGCGAATTGGCCCGAACCGCCGGTCTGCTTCTTGTGGATGTAATCGATCACCTCGCGCCGGGTCAGTTTCTCGCGGTAGGCGACTTGCGGCGCGCCGATATTGGCGTCGACCTTATAGGTACGGCGCAAAATATCGACCTTGATGTCGAGATGGAGCTCGCCCATGCCCTTCAAGATCGTCTGACCGGATTCCGGATCGGTCGAAACCCGGAACGAGGGATCTTCCGCGGCGAGCTTGGCCAAGGCGACGCCGAGCTTTTCCTGATCGGCCTTGGATTTCGGCTCGATCGCGATTTCGATCACCGGTTCGGGGAATTCCATCCGCTCCAGGATCACAGGCTTGTTGAGATCGCAGAGCGTATCTCCGGTCC
>JBOHJU010000105.1:0-8522 GCA_050728755.1 Methylocella sp. | reverse complement strand
GAGCTACCCCATCCTGTGCGAATACGACGTGAATCCCGGCGACGATATGGTTGTCGAAACCTACGCGACCGGCCCCCAGAATGGGTATGTGTTCGTCCACGATCTGACCCTCAATATCTATGCAGATGTCAACCTGGTGCCCACGGAGGGGCCATATCTGGTCGGCAACAGCGCCGAATATGTCGTGGAGCGGCCATGCTGCAATGGCGCCAACTTCTATGCGCTAGCCAACTACATATCGGATTTCTGGGCGAGCAACTACGCCTACACGAACGCTGGCAAGCTGCGCACTCCGGGACAGACGGGGCCTCACACAGCCATAATGACCATGGTGGCTGACGATGGCGTGACTGCCATCTCCTACCCCGCGGAAGTCGGGCCGCCTTACCAAATTTGGTTCGCTGACGAGAACTGTGCGTATACCGGAGGATGTACGCCCTAACGACGATCCGCCGCTCTCTTCGCCGGCCGCGGCGGATGAGGGCGTCGATGGAAAACGATAATGTCCAGCAAAGGGGACACCTTGGCCGCGCAAGCTGTCCCCTTCTCGACAAATCCTCCGGCACTGCCGGAAGTGGACGACGATCACGACCTTGATTTACGCAATGCGCGCGCCTTGCCTGCCCGAACCTTTCGGGCAGGCCCGCGCAAGCCGCCCGTTCTCGAACAGACAAAGGTTTCGCCCAAAAAAAAACCCCCTCGCCAACAAGCGTAAGGATCCCTTGCCCCGGCAAACGTACCAAATTGTATCCCCAAACGTCGCCGTTGGCGGATGCCACGTTGGCTGCCGTCAGCTCGCGCGGCGGCGGCGCCAAAGCCCGTAGGCAAGCGCGGCGATCAACACGACGATGCCCAAAATTGCTCCGGCACGCTCCAAGTCATGGGCAATCACTTTGGTGCCGGAGACATGCTCGCCAAGATAAAACCCCGCCAATGTCCATACCGAAACCCATAGAGCGCCGCCGAGCGCATTGAAGAAGAGAAAGCGCTTCCACTCCATTTTCATCGTGCCCGCCACGATGCCGTTCAACTGACGCAGGACATTGACGAATCTTGCGAACGCGACGGTGACAGGACCATATCGCTTAAAGAACGCTTCCACCCGGTTGAGGCGATCGGCGTTGATGCCGATCTTTGTTCCGTAGCGAAGGATAATGGCGCGGCCAAGCCGTCTTCCAATCAGATAGCCGATATTGTCGCCGAGCACGGCGCCGGCCCATGCCCCGAGCATCAGAGGCAGGAGCGATAGTTCCCCGCGCCCCGCGAGAACCGAAGCAAAAATGAGGACAGATTCGCCGGGAACGGGCAACCCTAGCGACTCGAACGTCAGAATGACCATGACCGCGGCGGCGCCGTACGCATGGACAAAAGGCTCCAGGTTGCCAAGGAATTGCTCGATCTCACCCACGATTGCCATTGCCGCCTCCGGCCCGCGCTCTAGCGGATTGGCCGATTGTCGAATCCATAGCAGCTTTATACAAGCCCCTTTTGGAGCATGATCTTTGCGTAAAGGCTGCCGGTTTTCGTGCGGATCCTACCAATGAGTTTCCCGTGAGACATTCTGGCTCTCTAATCGGGCCAAGTGCAAAAACCAAAGGCATGCGATGTTGTCGCTCTTTCATCCTTGGGCAACAGCTCTTCGATATGTGGCTCGGCTAACCGAAGTTGAGCAGCTCGCACTTGAGCTGGCGTTTGGTAGCCGTCTGCGCGATCTGAATGGCGGCGGCGTTAGCCGGTTCTCCCAATCGAATTGCCGGGCCTGAGCTCAAATTCAAAGGCAAACCCTATTGACTGAAGTTAGTCTACCATATTACTAAAGTTATGAGGAGCCGTCAAAACGTTGGCCTCAGTGCAAGCGTCGCTTGAACGGACCGGGCTCCAAGGCCTTGGCGAGGGAACTTGTAATGCGTTTGATCACTATTCTTCTGGTTTCGGCGGCAAACTTGATATCGTTCGCCGGTGTGCCGGGTGCGCACGCCGCCGATCTTCCGGCGCGCCAGGCCGCGCCACTTGAATATGTCCGGATTTGCGACGCCTATGGCGCCGGTTTTTTCTTTATCCCGGGAACCGAGAGCTGTCTGAAGGTTGGCGGGCTGGCGCTCGCCGAGCTGCGCGGCTTCGATCCATCCTTCAGCATCTCGGGCACCAACTTTTATGCCAATGGCACGCCGCATTCCGGTGCCGGTTTCGTACCCGCCACGAGCCAATATTCCAACGCCCGCTCGCGGGACGCCTTCAGCTTCGCCGCCTTGGGCCGTGTCGAACTCGAC
The DNA here is from genome assembly GCA_050728755.1 of Methylocella sp. Lineage (GTDB taxonomy): Bacteria > Pseudomonadota > Alphaproteobacteria > Rhizobiales > Beijerinckiaceae > Methylocapsa. The sequence continues at coordinate 6,252 of JBOHJU010000105.1, read as the reverse complement.
ACCAGGACGCAATCGCCTTGGGGCGCTTTGCGCTCGTTCGTGCGCTTGGACGCTTACTATGGATCCGGCCAGCAAGCTGCGACGGGCAGCCTCGGATCTCTCACCAATACTTTCAATACGACAGCCGGAACGAGCGCGCCGCGCGAGACGACGATACTCAACAAGGCGTTCATCCAATTCGCCGGATTGACCGCCGGCTACGCGCAATCGATGTTCGATTTCTACGCCAATGCATACAACTTCAGTAACTTACGCGGGTCCGACGCGACTGTCGCGTTGCTTGCCTATACGGTGACCTTCGGCGACGGCTTCTCCGTGACACTATCTGCCGAGGATCAGGCGGCGCGGCGCACCGCGATCGGCAGCACGATCGCGAGCTCGACGGCGGCGCCGATCACGCTCGGCGGCGTTTCGTCGGTCTCCTTCCAGGCCCAGCCTGCGGGGTCGCGGGTGCCGGAAATCGTCGGCAATCTCCGCCTCGACCAGCCTTGGGGCGCGGTACAATTGTCGGCGGCGGCCCATCAGGTAGACGCCAGCCTCTTCGGGGCCCCTGCCCTTACCACGCCCCCGGCCACCTACGCTTTTCCGGTCGTCACCAGCAATTCCTACGGCTTCGCGGTTCAAGGCGGCCTTAAATTGTACACTGATTATATTTCGCCCGGCGACACATTTTGGTTGCAGGCCGCCTATGAAAAAGGCGCTTACGCCTATATCGCTGGCGATAATCTTGCATTCAGTTATGGAGCGGTCAATCAAAATCGTTATATGGGGGATGGGTTTACTTCAGTTACCTATTCCGGCAGCGGCTGGAACCCGCAGATTGACTCCGACTGTGTCTTCAACGGCAGCAGCGCCTGTGAGCAGCAATGGGGCTTCGATATTACCGGTGCCTACAAGCATTATTGGCTCCCGATCTTGAGTTCGGCGGTTTATGGCTCCTATCTTGAACTGCACTATCCGGCCGGCGCGCTGGCCGGCTTCGGCGGCGCGGTGGGCGTCTCGAACCTCAAGGAAACGCGGATCGGCACCAAACTCGTCTGGACCCCGCTCAAGGGTCTCGATATTGGCGCCGAGTTCATGTATGAGCATCTCAATCAGACACGGCCGGTTGGTCTCGCCCCGGATGCGGTGCTCACCGCAACCGGCCTGCCAGCCTTCAGGCCGGACACCAGCCAATACTCGGGCCGCTTGCGAATTCAGCGCGCCTTCTGACCCGACCGCAGCGTAAGCGGCTATGCAGCAAGGAGACATCTGGGAATTGGCCCCAAGAAAACCAGTGGCGACGGTCAGCGGGAAAGGCGCGCGCGGCCTTTTCAGCAATGCCCCGAGCGGGGTGTGGCCAGCTTCGCCGCGGGCCGATCGGCGGCGACCCCTGGCCAGCCGCCCAGCGTCTTGGCCAAACAAAAGAATGCCGGCATCAGCCAAGGCGGCTTGCCGGAACAATTCCCCTGCAAGGCCCAGGCGGTCCTTGCCAACTCTCCGCCGGCTTTTCCACCAAGCTACGTTTGCTGGAAACCTTAAGCCCGCTTCGCTCAATCATCTGACGCGCGAAGCCGCGGAACGAACCTTTGAGACGAGCCCAATTGCTCGACGGCTTCAAAGAAGACGCGGGCCAGAGCTATTCCGCGCATCCGGCTACGCTTCAATCTAAACTCATCTTGCTAACACCTATTTCGGGACCGGCTCAAATGGCCGGATCGCTCGGAAAGACCCGCGCCTTGGCGAAGCGATTCGTGCCGTCCATGCGCCTCACGCAAGCCATTGATAGCCGCATCGATTTGGCTCCGCTGGCGTTCGAGGTAGCTGATCTGCGCCGAGATCTGCTCTGGCAGCAGACTCATCTCGAGTTCCGTCTTGCCGGAATTTTCTCCCTGGCAAGCAAGGACGTCATGAATCTCGGACAGCGTAAACCCAAGCCGCTTGCCTTTAAGAATCATCTTGAGATGAATCCTGTCGCGGGCATCATACCGGCGATTGACGCCTTCCCGCCGCGGGTGCAACAAGCCGCGGTCTTCATAAAACCGGAGAGCCCGGATGCTGACCTGATAATCCCGCGCCATTTCCCCGATCGTGGATAGAGGCAAATTCGCTTCCGGCGAAGCGGCGCTTTGTCGTGTTTCCGAATCGGCATGCCGGATAGGGACCCCGTGGCGCGACCTGCCGCCGGCGTCGGGGTGGGGGGTCGTGTCCATGGCAAATCCCGCTTGGTCGATGCTTAACTCCAATCCGGAAGATAACCCAGTTTCACACCGCGTACAACTAAAAAGTGTAATTAAATGCAGCACACCTATAAATAGCGCCATTGGCGACCGCCCCGGGTGTCGGCCCGCCACGTGTTAATCTATTGTCTACCGCGCGCTTTGAAGGTCGCGATAATTCGCGAGCTGGGCATGGCGCCGCGATCGGATCATGCCGCTTTCAAGCAAGCGCCGCAGGCGGCCACGCGCAGGAACACGTTATGGGCCTGGTCGCAGATATTGGATTCGGCGCCCTCGAACCTGGTGGCGGCGGCCTTATCCTCCGGCATGGGCCGCGCGATTTGCCGGGCGCCGGGACTTTGCCGCATAATAGGCCAGACGATGCCGGAACCGCGGGATCCGGCAGGTCCGTGCAGAGATCAAGGGCTCGATGCGCGGCAACGGCCCAGGCACCGGCGAAGCTCCCTTCGATGGTCCGCCCCGGGCAAGCCAGCGGCGCGAAAGTGCGAATCATATTCGGTTTTTTGACGGTGAAAGGCAGCCTGTGTCCGAACTCTTCTCCAAGGCTAATGATGCCGTTGCTAACCCGAGCGATCCAGAAGCGCTGGTCCAAGCCGGGCGTGGAGACCTAGGAGGACGTCCCTCTGAGAGTGTGGAACAGGCCGCCGGGCTACGTGCGGCGATCGCGAAGCCGCGGCCACTGCGTTTGACCGCGCCCGAGACAGACCGCGAAAGCAGCGCGAAGCTGTTCGAAAAATTGGCTGAATTGGAGGCGCGCGTGCGTAATCGCGGCACGGGCGACAACGACTCGCTCAGGTCCGCGCTGGCCGGGCTTGAAGCCGAGCTACGGTTTTCGCGTCGCATGCCCGCCGCGGTCGCGCAGCAAGGGCAAAAGACCGCCCTGCAAACCAGTGGCGAAGGCGCGGCCACGCGGTTTTCGGCGGAGGCGGATGCAAAGGTTTCGAACTACGCTAATTCCTCGGTCACCGCGCCGATTGTGGGCGGCCCAGACAAGGACGCTGCGGCGTTTGCCGGAAAGCTTAGGAATACTCGCGGCGGCGTTGACCGCGATTTTGGCGGCGCGGGCGTCGATCGCGACGGCAACGTCGGCGTGCCCGGCACGGAAGCGAGACAGCGAGTTGCCCTCGAAGCCCCGGTTCGGGATTTGACCGAGGGCGCCCAAACCATGCGGGAACTTGGCGAATGCGTGAGTTCGATGGAACAATTCGATCGCCTCGCGCGGGGCTTTCAGCGACCATCGATGCGCACCTCGAGGCGGCAAAGGCTCATAGGGCTTCGCTCGAGGAGCGTGGCGCGCAAAATCCCGTCCCCGGGAGATTTCCCGCGCCAAGCTCGGATCCGCCCGGCTACGATGCGCTCGTGCGGCAGATTGAGACCTCGCACCGGCAACTCGCGGCACAGCTCGAAGCGGGGTTGGCCGCGGGCATCAACGAGATGAGCGCGCCAAGGAATCCGGCCGGCGACGCCGTCGAAACAAGGGGGCCAGCCCGAGATCCAGGTCACGGCCAGTGCGCGGGCGCGGCTCTGGAACTGGAGATTGCCAAGCTCGCCCTACGTCTCGATCGCACCGGCGAAGGCCTTGCTTCGCTGACTTCACTTGAAAGTTCTATCGGCGGCTTATCCGTTCAGCTCGAGGAGACGCGCCGGATTGTGAGCAGCGTGGCCAATGCGGTTGAGCCGAAACCGTCGAACGGACTTGGTTTTTTCGAAGATGCGCAATGCGTCACGCGCGAATTCGCCGGCCTCCGCGCCCTTTACGAGGAAACCGCCCAGCGCGCGCAGCTCGGCTTGACGGCGATCCAGGAATCCGTGGCGCAAGTCGCCGGATACTGCGCTCGCATCGAGGCCGCCACGGGTGGGATTCGACCGGACCGCCGCAGTACCGGGGTTGCCCCCGAAGACCCTTTTGCGCCGATCCTATCCTACATCGCGCAGCATGAGAACCCGCTGGCCAAGGAGCCTCTTGCCGACAGCGGCGCGCAAGGCGCGAGGAAGCTCCAACCGTCCGCGCACGGCGACACGGCCGGCGAGGCTGGTTTCCTGATTGAGCCCGGCCTTGGCTTTCCTGGCCGCGGCGAACATAGCGAGCCTCGCGCCGCGCCACCGCTGGCCACTCAGGTTCGCGCCGAAGGGACGGGCCGCACCGATTTCATCGCCGCCGCCCGCCGCGCGGCTCGTACCGCGCAAATGGAGCTGGATGGCGCGATGTCTAGATCCTTGGCGGGAGACGGTGGCAGTGCGAAGCGGAGCGCCATTCTATTTGCCCGGAGCCGGGGCCTTTTCGTCTCGCATAAGGGTAAGCTCGTTTTGGGCACCGCCGTTTTGTTCGCCGCGATTGGCGCCTACGCCCTGGCCAAAACGCTTGCACATAACAATTTGAACGATTTCGTGCCTAATTTTCTAAGGCAGTCCGGTAGGGCGGCCGAGCAAGGGAAGCCGGTGGGCATCGCAAGCCGGACCTTCGCGAGCATGACACCTAAGCGCCGGTTGCCGGCAAGCCAGGCGCGACGAAACGAGGCGCCGGCGGCGGGCGCGGCGGGCACGATCGCCGCCCTGCTTGACCCATCGCGGCTTGCATCACCCACAGAAGCCGGTTCTCCTTCGGGCGGCGCCGCACGTTTCGGCAAGCTTTCTCCCGCCGCGCGAGCCATCGCGGGCAGCGACGCGGTCGTGGCTGGGACCATTCGGCCGGGCAATACGGCGCGCGTATTGGCGCCGCCCCGCCTTCCTGTCGCCACGGCCCCCGCGAAAGCTCTTCCATCAGCCGCCTTGGCGGCTGCGCCACCAGTGCCCTCCGTCGGCCCGCTAACCGCGCTTGCAGCTCCGCCGGCCGCTGGGCCAAGCAAAATTCTCGTTCGCCAAGCCGAAGCCGGCGATGCTGCGTCGCAGTTCGATCTGGCAGTTCGTTACGCCGAGGGCGCCGCCAGTCCGCGGAATTACGAACTGGCGGCGCAATGGTACGAGAAGGCAGCGCAACAAGGCCTCGCGGTGGCGGAATACCGGCTCGGCTCGCTTTACGAAAAAGGCCTTGGCGTCGGTAAGGACATGCAGCGCGCTAAGGATTTGTATCAGCAGGCGGCCGAGAAGGGTAACACCCGCGCCATGCATAATCTCGGCGTGCTCGCGGCCGAAGGCGACAAGCCCAATTATACGAGCGCGGCTCTGTGGTTTGGCAAAGCGGCCGAATATGGCATTCGCGATAGCCAATACAATTTGGCAGTTCTGCTCGCGCGGGGCCTTGGGCTGCCGAAAGACCTTGTCAAATCCTACACCTGGTTTGCGATCGTCGCGGCGGCGGGCGACGCCGACGCCGCCCGGAAACGCGACGACGTTGCCACAAGGCTCACGAGTTCGGAACTGGCCGCCGCCAATGCGGCCGCCGCGGGTTTTGCGCCCCACCCGGCCGATCGCGCGGCGAACGAAATAACGCCGCTGCCCGCGCAAACGGAGGCCGCTCCGGCACAAGAACACCCCGTCAAGCCGAAGGTTTCGGGACTTTGACATTATGAATGCAAGCGGGAAGAGGTTTTCCGGATCACGCGAAAAGACCGAATGGAGCCGCTGACGATCGTCGTATCATTCCTCGCCGTTCAGCTCGTCGACGACAGACAAAAATTCGTTACTCAGCTCTCTTGCCTTAGCATCAAATTGCCGTTCAAGTTGACGAAGCTGCGCTTCGTACCTATAGCCAGCCTCGCGAAGCAGCACGACCTTGGCGCGGGCGTCGTTTCGATCCATCACCTTTTGCAACGGCAAGCCAGATCCTACCTTTGTGCCGAACGCGCCAGCGCAGCTAAAGCGTTTCATCATTACCATCCGTTGCGCGCGCAAGAAACGCGGCTGCCTTCTTGCCGATATTGTCGGCCTGTTTCTCGCGTTTAAGTACGAGATCCATATGCCACCGCGTCGCGTCAAGATGACGCATCCCATTTCGCAGGATTACGCCCTGTAAACACTCTAGAAAGCCCACCTTCCAGGAGCCGGTTAATCTGCGCCAGCTCTGCAACGATTGAGTCGTCCTCGGGCCTTCATT